>JAEDOO010000097.1 GCA_016301965.1 Lachnospiraceae bacterium
CAGCATCCCGCGTACTTTTGCTGGACGGTGCGGCAGGAAGCAATTTCCTGCTGGCAGGCATGCCGGCAGATGCATGTACGGAACAGTGGCTGATCGAACATCCGGATGTGCTGATAAAACTGCAGAGAGAATATGTGGACGCCGGAACGCAGATCCTGTATGCCCCCACTTTTGGAGGCAACCGCACGATGCTGCAGGAAAAACATGCAGATCTGTCTGTACAGGAAATCAACAGCCGTATGGTGGCTTTGAGTAAAGAAGCAGCACAGGGACGCGCACTGATCGCTGCCGATATGACCATGACGGGAAAGCAGCTGGTGCCAAACGGTACATTTTCCATACATGAAGCTGTAGATGTGTACAAGGAGCAGGCGAAAGCGTTGTATGAGGCCGGTGTGGATCTCTATGTGATCGAGACCATGGTGAGCCTGCAGGAAATGAGGGCGGCGGTACTGGCTGTTCGTGAGGTGTGTGACCTGCCGATCATGTGTACTTTTACGGTGGACGCCAATGGCTTTACCTTCCTTGGTACGGAAATTACTGCGGCGGCGGTAACATTGGAGCGTATGGGCGTGGATGCCATTGGTATGAACTGCTCCATGGGACCGGATCAGATGGAACTGGCGGTGAAAAAGATCCGTGAAGCTGTGCAGATTCCAGTGATCGCCAAGGCAAATGCCGGTCACCCGGAGCAGGAAAACGGGTGCACCGTATACAAAATGTCTCCGGAATCCTACGCAAAGCATGCAGAAAAGCTCCTGGATGCAGGAGTGGGACTGATCGGCGGCTGCTGCGGTACGACACCGGCCTTTATCCGTGAGATCTGTGCGCTTTTGAAACAGAGAGGACAATATGTACCGCTGGGAGAAGCGGGCGTTGCTTCAAAACCGGCATTAAAGGAAGCAAATCATCGTTATCAGAGCTGCCTGACCAGTGCCAGAAGTATTTTTGAGGTGGAAGAGGCTGCGGAGATCTCCCATGCCGGCTGCGTAGCAAAAAATGACGAACTTCGCAGCTGTCTGGAAGATAAAGAATACGATGATCTGATGGACGTGCTGGAGGATGCAGAGGACTGTGATCTTTTGTTTGTGGATATCGATATAGCCGGTGTGGACGTGAAACCTGCGGTTGAACCCATGATGGGAGTTATTGCCGGAATGAATATCCCGGTCTGTGTCCGTACAGAGAAGGAGGAAATTCTGCGGGAGATCCTGCTTTGCTACTGCGGAAGTCTGTCTGTGTGCCGTACACCCTTGACTATGCGTGAGGAAATCTGTGAACTTTTGAGCCGGTATGGTGCCGTGCTGGTAGACTGAGTGTGAGATGATGGAAAATAAGAATAAAGTTTATGGCATAGAAGCCTGCCCTGATTATGCAAAAGAGAACGTACAAAATGCCATGAGACGTCTTTTGGAGAAGACAGACGCGCTTGATTTCGTACGACCGGGCATGAGGGTTGCCATTAAGACAAATCTGGTGTCTGCTTCTGCCCCGGAAAAGGCCATCGTGACCCATCCCACAGTGCTGACCGTATTAACGGAAATACTGCAGGAGAAAGGGGCAAGGGTGGTGATCGGAGATTCACCGGGCGGCCTGTTTACGCCGGGAATCCTGGAAAAAAATTACCGGATGTCCGGACTTATGGAGGCAAAGGAGGCGGGAGCTGAGCTGAATCTGGATGTATCCGTGCAGGAAGTTAGTCATCCGGAGGGAAAGGTGATGCACAGCTTTACCTGTACTTCCTGGCTTTTGCAGGCGGATGCAGTGATCGACTGCTGTAAGCTGAAAACCCATGGCATGATGGGAATGTCCGCCAATGTAAAAAACATGTTCGGGGTGATCCCCGGCACCATGAAGCCAGAATATCATTTCCGCTTTCCGAACCATGAGGATTTTGCGGATATGCTGGTAGATATCAATACATGTATAAAGCCCCGTCTCTATATCACCGATGCTGTTATCGGCATGGAAGGAAATGGTCCCACCAGCGGTACACCGAGAAAAATCGGAGCATTGCTGGCTTCGAAAGATCCCTATGGGCTGGATGTATTGTGTGCGCATCTGATCGGTCTGCATCCGGCTGACGTGCCTACCATAGCGGCGGCGCAAAAGAGAGGCCTGTGTACATTTTCCATAGAAGATCTTTCTATTCTGGGAGAGCCGGACAAGTTTGTGGTATCGGATTATGAACATGTGACAAAGCTGAAGAGTCTTGAGTTTTCCTCGGTGGTGCCCCGGTTTGCCCTGCCTGCAGTGCGAAAAATATTAAAGGCAAGACCGAAGGTGAAAAAAGACGAATGTGTCGGCTGCGGAAAGTGCCGTGACATCTGCCCGGCAAAGGCGATCCGAATGGAAAAGAAAAAACCGGTCATCGATACTTCTTTATGTATCCGCTGCTTCTGCTGCCAGGAATTCTGTCCGAAGGGCGCTATGAAGGTACACCGTTCGCTGATCACGCGGATTCTGGTGAAAGGATAAGAGGATAAAATGCTGATTTTTTTGAAAAAAATTCGTATAATTTGCCCATAAAATAAGAAATAATGTCAGAATTTACAGACATTTTGCCTGTGTATACATTGAGATTTAAACAATAATGTGATAGAATAAGTACAAGCTATGTTTTGCATCAAGGAGGGCTTTTAGAATGAGCGAAAGATATGTGGCATATGTTGGTACGTATACCCATGGCAGCAGTATCGGTATCCATATCTGTGATGTGAATGTGGAGGAAGGTACGCTGGCAGAGCGAAAAGTAGTGCCTGTAAATAATTCATCTTACATCGTGCAGTCCAAGAATAAGAAATTTTTATATTCCATTGCGGATGAAGGTGTGGCAGTGTTCAGGATCCTGAAAGACGGAGACCTGGAACTGATCAATAAGGTCGATATCAATGGTATGAGAGGATGCTATCTTTCTGTAGATGATCATGGTCGATATTTGAATGTGGCCGGTTATCATGATGGAAAGGTGACCGTAGTGCATACCCATAGGGATGGTCATCTTGGCAATGTGGTTGCGGAGGTTTTCCATAAAGGACTTGGCTCTGTGGCAGAGCGCAATTTCCGTCCGAGAGTAACCTGTACGATCCCTACACCGGACGATGAATTCCTCTGCGCAGTGGATAACGGTATTGATCAGGTGAAGATCTATAAGTTTAATAAAGCTAAGGACAAGCTGCTTTTGGTAGATATTCTTCGCTGTGATCTGGAATCCGGTCCCAGAGAACTGGTATTTGACAAGTCTGGTCGTTTTGCCTATGTGATCTGCGAGCTGGCCAGAAAGATCGATGTGTATCGCTACAGCCATGATGAGAAGAATGTTTACTTTGAGCGGATCCAGAGTGTGAGCACGATTATTGGTGAAGCAGATCCCCGTCATGATGCGGCGGAGGCTATCACCATTGCTCCCGACGGACGTCATCTGTTCTGTACGACTGCCGGTATCAATTCCACTACTATGTTTGATATTGATTCGGAAACGGGACTTTTGACACCGCAGTTCTGTCTGCCCACCAGTGGTGCCTATCCGAAAGATATCATGGTATTCCCGGACAACAGGCATCTGGCTGTTGTCAATCATGAGTCTAACAGTATTACTACTTTTACCATTGATTATGAGAACAATGTGCTCATGATGAAGGGTAGACCACTGAAGATCGAGACGCCGAACTGTATTCTCATCACGAAGCTGGAAGAAGAATAATAAGTGACGCAAAATTTCATACACACACATGGGGCTGCCGCAATCGGGTGGCCTCTTTGTATATGCATAAAATCCGTGCTCCTACTGCGCTCGCTCCGAGCCTGTAGTCTCGGAGTCGTGCTCGTCAAAGTCGCGCGGATTTTATGCATATACAAAGAGGCCACCCGATTGCGGCAGCCCCATGTGTGTATGAAATTTTGTAAATAATACGTTGAATAGATATGTTGTCATTATTTCCAGACTTTTCTTACGCGGTCCAGAGTGGATGACATACCCATCAGCAGGGCATCTGCCAGTACCAGACTGGTCATGGCTTCTACGACCACTACAGCCCTGGGCACAATGATGGGATCGTGGCGTCCCTTGACGACGCAGGTGATGTCCTCACCGGAGAGATTAACAGTCTGCTGCGGAGTGGCGATGGAAGGTGTGGGTTTGATGGCGGCACGAAGAATCAGACGGCTGCCGTCGGAGATGCCGCCCAGTACACCGCCGGCGTGGTTGGTCAGCTTTTCCACCTGATCGTTGGAGGTCATGTGGAAGGCATCATTGTTTGTGGAGGCATTGGAGGATGCCACGGCAAAGCCATCTCCGATCTCAAAGCCTTTTACCGCTCCGATGGAGCATATGGCTTTGGCCAGATTGGCACTGAGTTTTTCGAATACGGGATCTCCCAGGCCGACAGGAAGCCCATCTGCCACACATTCGATGATGCCGCCGGCGGAATCCTTATTGGCCATGCACTGGTTCAGATACTCCTGTGCTGCCTGTGCCGCTTTTGCGTCGGGCATATACAGGGCATTCTTCCATATCTCTTCCATATCTATGGTTTCACATTGCACCGGACCGATGGCTTTGGCGTAGGCCTGCACATGGATACCGAGTTCTTCAAGAAGACGGGCAGCCACAGCGCCTCCGGCCACACGGCCGATGGTCTCTCTGCCGGAAGAACGTCCGCCGCCGCGGTAATCCCGGAAGCCGTATTTTTCCTGAAACGTGTAGTCTGCATGTCCGGGACGGAAATAGGACGCAATCTCGGAATAATCCTGAGAACGCTGGGTCTTATTAAAAACTACCATGGAGATCGGAGTGCCGGTGGTACGCCCTTCAAAAATTCCGGAAAGGATTTCTACTGCGTCATCCTCTTTTCTGGGTGTGGAAAAACGGTTCTGCCCTGGCTTTCTCCGATTTAAGTACTGCTGTATGTCTTCTTCGCTTAAAGGAAGGCCGGCGGGACAGCCGTCCACGACGACGCCGACACCTTTGCCATGGGATTCTCCCCAGGTGGTGATGCGAAATATATTGCCAAATGAAGATCCTGCCATAATACGATACTGATCCTTTCTAAATAAAAACTGTTTTCTTTGCTGGATAAAAGTATACTGAAAAGTGCATAAAATGTAAAGCACATGCAAAAAAATTGACAAAACGGGGGCAGCAATCGTATAATGTTTTTATTCTGTGGATAGATATAGATAAGGAATAAGTTATCGAAAATTAGGGAGGCTTTATGAAACTGTTAAACAAGTTGGAGCGTAAGTTCGGCGCTTATGCCATCAGAAATCTGACCCTGTATATTATCGTAACCTATATCATCGGCTATGTACTGGAATTTGTAGGCGGCAACCTGACCACCTATCTCTATCTGGATCCGTACTATATATTACACGGGCAGATCTGGAGACTGGTCAGCTGGCTTCTGGTACCGCCCTCCAGCCTGAATATCTTTACGATCATTATGCTGTTTTTCTACTACTCCATCGGCAATTCTCTGGAGCAGACCTGGGGGACTTTCCGCTATAATGTGTATATTTTCGGCGGTATCCTGTGGACGATCATTGGCGCTTTTGTGCTGTATGGCATTATGTATGTGATGTATGGCGGGCCGGTGGCCTTTGGAGCCTTTGGTATGGCTTTTTCCACGTATTATATCAGTCTGTCGATCTTTTTGGGATTTGCCATTACCTATCCCAATATGCAGGTTCTTCTGTATTTTATTATTCCGCTGAAGATCAAATATCTGGCATGGCTGGATCTGGCCTACCTTGCCTATGATATGATCCGCGGCAGCTTTGCCACCCGGATCGTGATCATATGTTCTCTGATGAATGTGCTGATTTATTTCCTGATGACCAGAAATTACCGTCGGGTGGATCCAAGAGAGATCCACAGAAAGCAGCAGTTTAAAAAGGCGGTAAATATGGGACGCGCGGGGAATGGCTCCGCTCCGATCCATCGCTGCGCCATCTGCGGCCGTACGGAGAAGGATGATCCTACGCTGGAATTTCGCTTTTGTTCCCGATGTAAAGGGAATTATGAATACTGTCAGGACCATCTGTTTACGCATAAACATGTAGAATAGTGGAAGCAGTTGATCAAGCATGAAAAAAGCAGTATTTTAAGATTTTCTGCTGCAATTTATTCATGAACAGCAATATGTAAAGCAATACCGCACGTATGGATACCATACTGCGTCAAAAGAGGAGATATATTATGAAAAAAGTACCATTTGTCACCAAAGAAAAACTGGAAGAAATCATCCGCGAAGTGCCGACACCGTTCCACATCTATGACGAGGCCGGCATTCGCAGAAACTGTGAGGCCATCCAAAAGGCCTTTGCCTGGAACCCGGGCTATAAGGAATACTTTGCCGTAAAAGCCTGCCCGAATCCGTTTCTGATCGATATCATGAGAGAGTACGGCTGCGGCTGCGACTGTTCCTCTCTGACAGAGTTGATGCTGTCCCAGGCCATCGGTGCCGTGGGGGATGACATCATGTTCTCATCCAACGATACTCCGGCAGAAGAGTTCCAGTACGCAAGAAAAGTAAATGCCATCATCAACCTGGACGATATTACCCATATTGATTTCCTGGAAAAAGTGACCGGCAGCCTGCCCAAAAAGATCAGCTGCCGTTACAATCCCGGCGGATATTTCAAGATGAGCAACGGTATCATGGATAACCCGGGCGATGCCAAATACGGTATGACAGCAGAGCAGCTTTTTGAAGCCTACCGTATCTTAAAGGAAAAAGGCTGTGAAGAATTCGGTATGCATGCCTTCCTTGCCAGCAACACCGTAACTAACGAGTACTATCCGATGCTGGCAAAAGTCCTGTTTGAGACAGCCGTGAAGATCAAAGAAGAGACCGGCGTGAAGCTGTCCTTCATCAACCTTTCCGGCGGTGTAGGTATCCCCTACAAACCGGATCAGGAACCCAACGATATCCTGGCCATCGGCGAAGGCGTTCGTCAGGTATACGAAGAAGTACTGGTACCGGCCGGTATGGGCGATGTGGCCATCTACACAGAGATGGGCCG
>JAEDOO010000098.1 GCA_016301965.1 Lachnospiraceae bacterium
CCTGCCGCTTTGCCTTTGTGGCTGCCTGGGCGGAGCTTACAACACCTTACTGCCCTGCCTTAGCGTTTCGACTGATCATATCTCTCTTTCTCAGACGGGAATCCAGAATCTTTTTACGTATACGGAGACTGGAAGGCGTAACCTCCAGAAGCTCATCATTATCGATGAAATCCAGCGCCTGCTCCAGGCTCAGGATCCTGGGCGGTGTCAGCTTCAGCGCTTCATCCGCGCTGGAAGAACGGGTATTGGTCAAATGCTTTGTCTTGCAGACATTCAGCTCAATATCCTCACTCTTTCCGCTCTGACCGATGACCATACCAGCGTAAACCTTTTCGCCGGGTCCGATAAACAGCGTACCGCGCTCCTGAGCGGAAAACAGACCGTAGGTTACGGATTCACCGCTCTCGAACGCGATCAGAGAACCCTGCTTACGGTAGGAGATATCCCCTTTGTAGGGGGCATAGCCGTCAAACAGCGTATTGATCACACCGGTACCCTTTGTACTAGTCATGAAAGTACCGCGGTAACCGATCAGACCGCGGGATGGAATGGAGAATTCCAGACGGGTGGAACCGTCACCTGCCAGACTCATGCCCTGCAGTTCACCCTTTCTCTCGCTGAGCTGCTGGATGATGGTGCCGGAGAATTCCTCCGCGACATCCACATAGGCGATTTCCATGGGCTCCAGCCTTTTGCCGCGCTCATCCTCCTTGTACAGAACCTCAGCTTTGCTGACCGCAAATTCATAGCCTTCACGGCGCATATTCTCGATCAGAACCGAAAGATGAAGTTCACCGCGGCCGGAAACCTTAAGAACCTCCGGTTTGTCCGTATCTTCCACACGAAGGCTGACATCCGTATTCAGCTCACGGTACAGACGGTCACGCAGATGACGGGAAGTAACAAATTTACCTTCCTGTCCGGCCAGCGGACTGTCGTTTACGATAAACTGCATGGCGATGGTGGGCTCGGAGATTTTCTGGAACGGGATCGGTTCCGGATGCTCCGGATCACACAGAGTGTCACCGATATGGATATCTGTGATACCGGAGATGGCTACGATAGAACCCACAGTAGCTTCTTTTACTTCTACTTTGTTCAGACCTTCAAACTCATACAGCTTGCTGATCTTTACCTTCTTTTTCTTGTCAGGATCGTGATGGTTCATCAGAAGAACTTCCTGATTGACCGCGATCTTACCGTTATCCACCTTTCCTACACCGATTCGGCCTACATATTCATTGTAGTCGATGGTACTGATCAGTACCTGGGTACCGGCATCCGGGTCACCCTCGGGAGCGGGGATGTATTTGAGAATGGTCTCAAACAGAGGCTCCATGCTCTCCGGTGTATCGTTGAGATCCAGCATGGCAATGCCCTTCTTGGCAGAGGCATAGAGGAAGGGGCAGTCCAGCTGTTCATCGGAAGCGTCCAGATCCATCAAAAGCTCCAGTACCTCGTCTACTACCTCGTCCGGTCTTGCCTCCGGGCGGTCGATTTTATTAATACATACGATAACCTTAAGATCCAGCTCCAGGGCTTTTTTCAGTACGAATTTGGTCTGGGGCATGGCACCCTCGAACGCGTCGACCAGCAGGATAACGCCGTTGACCATCTTGAGAACACGTTCCACTTCGCCGCCGAAATCGGCATGGCCGGGGGTATCGATGATGTTGATCTTGGTATTCTTATAATGAACGGCCGTATTTTTGGAAAGAATGGTGATACCTCTTTCTCTCTCCAGATCATTGGAGTCCATGACACGTTCCTGAACTTCCTGATTGGCGCGGAAAACACCGCTCTGTTTCAGCAGTTCATCAACCAGAGTGGTCTTACCATGATCTACGTGAGCGATGATGGCGACATTTCTGATATCTTCTCTTTTGATCTTCATAGATTATTCCTTTCTTGCAGTATGCTTGCATCCTATAAATGTTATCACATTTTTTCAAGAAAACAAGGGGAAAGAAAAAGTTTTTTTGCTGTTCTAAATCCGGAATCCTCTTCATAGATTGAGTAAGGGAAAAAATACTGATCAAAGGAGATAAGACAAGAGATATGGCAGATAAGATAATGGAAAACAATCAGGTTGAGATCATGGGGAGGATTGCCTCTGAATTTGTATTCAGTCATCAGGTATTCGGCGAGGGGTTCTACCTGGTGGATGTACTGGTCAAAAGGTTAAGTGATTCCGAGGATTGTATCCCTGTGATGATATCAGAGCGTCTTGTGGACATCACACAGGATTATATAGGAGAATATATTCATGTGACGGGGCAGTTTCGGTCCTACAACAGACACGAAGAGAAAAAGAACCGGCTGGTGCTTTCTGTGTTTGCCAGAGAGATCAGCTTTGTGGAGGAAGAGGACGAGACCATGAAGACCAACCAGATCTACCTGGACGGCTACATATGTAAACCTCCGGTATACCGGAAAACTCCGCTGGGGAGAGAAATCGCCGATCTTCTTCTGGCGGTGAACCGGCCTTACGGAAAGTCAGACTATATCCCCTGCATCTGCTGGGGAAGAAATGCCCGCTACGCTTCAGCGTTTCAGGTGGGCGGCCATGTGATGATCTGGGGACGGATCCAGAGTCGGGAATATATCAAGCGTCTCAGTGAAGAGGAGAGTGAAAAACGAGTGGCCTATGAGGTGTCCGTCAGCAAACTGGAATATGTGGACTGAATCCGTAATCGAAACAGGATGAATTTCTTGCTGAAGTAATCGGCGCAATTAAATAATTAATAGGAAGAACTGTCGACTATTGGATTGACAACAAAAAAACGAGATGCTATATTTATGGCAGTAGATAGAGGTTGCGTATAGCATGAGTACCGGCGGTCAGGCTGCAGATCCGATGAGACGCCGGGAAGGGGCTATATGCCGAAAGAAAGAAGATGCTGCAGCTTTTTTCTTGGGCGTGCAGTGAACAACTGTACGACTGTCATCGAAAGATGGAGAGCTATCCGGTTTTAGATACACACGCGCAGGTACGTATGGGAGACCGGTCAATGTTCCGGTCTCCATTTTGTTGCCAGGCATATCAATAAATGGCCCGGCGGACCATTTTTGACAGCCAGCTAAAGAAAATGATCAGCTGGATCATTTTGGAGTATGTATAGGATAAGGATCCAAAGAGTAAAATTAGCCGAGGAGGAAAAGAAATGGCAATTTTTAAAGGTGCTGGTGTAGCCATCGTTACACCGATGTTTGAGGATGGATCAGTAAATTACGACAAACTGAAAGAAATTCTGGAAGAGCAGATCGCCAAGGAAACAGATGCGATCATCATCTGTGGTACCACAGGTGAGTCTGCCACCATGTCAGAAAAAGAACATTCCGAAGTTATCAAGTTTGCAGTGGATACTGTGGCAAAACGTATCCCCGTTATTGCCGGTACAGGTTCCAACTGTACACAGACAGCTATCGAACTGTCTAAGCAGGCTGAAGAAGATGGCGCAGACGCGCTGCTGCTGGTAACACCGTATTACAATAAAGCCACACAGAACGGCCTGATCGCTCATTATACAGCTATCGCTGAGAGCGTATCTCTGCCGATCATTCTGTACAATGTACCCAGCCGTACAGGCTGCAATATCCTTCCGGAAACAGCCGCTTATCTGGGCAAGAATGTGAAAAATATCGTAGCCATCAAAGAGGCCTCCGGCAATATTTCTCAGGTAGCCAAGCTCAAAGCCCTGGCAGGTGACAGCCTGGATATCTATTCCGGCAATGACGATCAGGTCATCCCGCTGCTTTCTCTGGGCGGTATCGGCGTGATCTCTGTTCTGTCCAATGTAGCTCCAAAATTCACCCATGACATGGTTATGAAATACCTGGAGGGAGACCATGAGACAGCGCTGAACATGCAGCTGGAAGCTCTGCCGCTGATCGACGCCCTGTTCTGTGAAGTGAACCCGATTCCGGTAAAGACTGCCATGAACCTGATGGGCAAGGAAGTGGGTCCCCTTCGCGCGCCGCTCACTGTTATGGAAGAAGCACATCAGCAGAGACTGGCCCAGGCCATGAAGGATTTTGGCATCGAGCTGGCATAAGGGGTGAGGTACAATGACGAGATTTATTATGCATGGCTGCAATGGCCATATGGGACAGGTGATTACCGGGATCGTAGCTCAGGATCCGGACGCTGAGATTGTGGCCGGTATCGATCTGGTGGACAACAGAGATAACGGTTATCCCGTATTTACCAATATCTGGGATTGTGATGTGGAAGCGGACGCACTGATCGATTTTGCATCTCCGAAAGCCACAGATAATCTTCTTAATTACTGTGTGGAAAAGAAGCTTCCGGTGGTTTTGTGTACCACAGGCCTTTCTGCCGAACAGCTGGATAAGATCCGTGAAGCCAGCAGGGAAGTCGCGGTACTGAAATCCGCCAACATGTCGCTGGGCATCAATACCCTGTTGTCTCTGTTAAAGGACGCGGCAAAAGTACTGGCTCCCGCCGGTTTTGATATGGAGATCGTTGAAAAGCATCACCGGTTGAAACTGGATGCGCCCAGCGGAACAGCTATCGCTCTGGCAGACAGCATGAATGAGGCTCTGGGAAATGAGTATCATATGGTATATGACAGAAGTCAGGTAAGACAGCAGCGCGACGACAAAGAGATCGGCATGAGCGCGGTGCGCGGCGGTACGATCGTCGGGGAACACGAGGTGATCTTTGCCGGTACAGATGAGGTGATCACCTTTAAACATACTGCGTATTCAAAGGCAATTTTTGGAAAAGGCGCTGTGCAGGCCGGTAAGTTTCTGGCAGGCAAGAAGCCGGGATATTACGATATGCAGGATGTCATTGCTGCTGAAAAATAATCAGACAGGTATAATTGGCACAGAAACAGAGCATACTTAACGGCGTAGAGAAGAATCTATTTCTTGAAGGGTACATAAAATCAGACAGGATACAGGGCGTATGCTGTGGATTTTATGATATATCCATAAAGAAAAGGAGACTTCGCTATGAAACATGGGAAAATGTATCTGACGATGTGCCTTATGGCCGTCGTACTCGTTCTGGCTGCAGGATGTGGAAACAATACGTCCACCGGTACAAATACGGGAAACACCACAGAACAGAACGGTACGAATACTCCTGCCGGAAATGGCACCGCAAACGACAACGGTATGACAACGAATGGTCAGAACAATACCGCAGATGACGCTGTTGGTGTGACACCGGATACGGTTACCGGAGATACTGACAATAACAGTATGGTAAACGACAGTACGGCGGGTAATGGTACAGTGGTAAATGACAATGGCACCGGCAACACGGGCGCAGGCACAGTTACGGATAATACCGTAAACAATGGCAACGGCAATACTGCCGGAGACAATGCCAGAAATGCCGTAGATGATGTGGGAGATGCTGTAGGATCCGGCATCAAGGACATCGGTCAGGGCGTGGAAAACCTGACAAATGATGTTACCGGTACAACCAAAAGATAAACAGTTTCCCGGATAAGAAATTATCCGGGATTCTTTGTCATCAGACAGAAGAAAGGAGGGGCAGCAGCATGCGGTTTCGCCCCTGTATAGATATACATAACGGAAAAGTCAAACAGATCGTGGGAGGAAGTCTCACGGATCAAAAAGACCAGGCCGTGGAGAATTTCGTATCCGAAAAGGACGGTGCCTGGTTTGCCCGCCTGTATCGGGAGAAGGGATTAAAAGGAGGGCATATCATTCTTCTGAATTCTTGTTCGTCCCCCTATTATGAGCAGACAAAAGCACAGGCTCTGTCGGCCCTTCGCGCCTGGCCCGGCGGTATGCAGGTGGGCGGCGGCATTCATCCGGAGAACGCCCGGGAATTTCTGGAGGCCGGAGCAGATAAAGTCATTGTCACTTCCTATGTATTCAAAGACGGACAGATCAACTGGGAGAATCTGGAGCGGATGGTACATACGGTGGAGCCGGAGCATCTGGTGCTGGATTTAAGCTGCCGCAAAAAAGACGGCAGCTACAGGATCGTTACCGACCGCTGGCAGAACTTTACGGATGTCAGTCTGGATGAAGACCTGCTGGAGAGGCTGTCGTCTTACTGCAGTGAATTTCTGGTACATGCTGTGGACGTGGAGGGAAAAAGCGCCGGCATTGAGCTTCCGGTGGCAGAGCTTCTGGCAGAACATACCGGGAACGTATCCACGTACGCAGGTGGTGTGGGCAGTTTCGCAGATCTTCGGCAGTTAAAAGCAGCAGGAAAAAACCGGGTGGACGTCACCATCGGCAGTGCTCTGGATCTTTTTGGCGGGCCGATGGCCTTTACAGATGTGCTTGCCTTTTGTACAGAAGAACAGAGATAATGGAGTTATCCCATGGAAGAAAATAAAGAATTAAAGAACAGAAGAGAACAGCACAAAAGACAGCGGCAGGAAGAGGTCAAAAGGACGAAAAAGAAGCTTTTGTGCATAGGAGCCGGGATTCTGGTCCTTCTTGTGGGGGTTGGTGTTCTTACGGCAGCAGTCACATCCATCCGGCATAAGTGGGAAGCAGCCCATGCAGGTATGGGAGGAGCCCAGACGGCGTCGGATGCGCCGGTACAGTCAAAGGTAAAGGATATTTCCCAGACTGCAGCGGCTGAACCAGTGGATGGCAGCAGTGTCGAGGCGGTGACCGATCCCAGACAGGACGGTGTTTTACATATCGTGGCTGTAGGCGACAACGTGATGCACGAAAAGGTATACGAATCGGCGGACACTTCCCGGACAGTATGGAATTATGATCATCTGTATGAGAATATCCGGGAAGACATACAGGCGGCGGATCTTGCCTCCGTCAACGAAGAATGTGTGCTGGTGGCAGACCATAAAGATGTATCCGGATATCCGGCCTTTGGCGCGCCTTCCGAAACCGGAGATGCGCTGGTAAATGCCGGATTCAATGTGGTGACCATGGCCACCAACCATGT
>JAEDOO010000099.1 GCA_016301965.1 Lachnospiraceae bacterium
CGGGAGACAGGTATATGTATATTGTGTTTTCAAACGATAAAAGCGCGTTTTTAGTCTGTAAAAGATCCAGTGCCTACGCAGACTTGCGCGCGAAGGCATTCCTGAGCGCGCTAGTCGTAGTTGGCACTTAGCTTTTACAGACGTTGCGCTTGTTTGAAAACACAATATACATATACCTGCCTCCCGTGGGACTCTTTTTCGTCCGTCCTCACTTATTCCCTATATATTCTTTCAACCGCTCATAAATCTCCTGCTCCGTAGGCGGACACCCCTTCACACAGAAATCAAACTTCGCGGTACAATTCCCCACTCCAAGCTTCCCTGTTTTTCCCCGGTACCCCTGACCAATGCAGATCTTCTCCTGAAGCTTCTCAAACAATCCCTCGCTTTTCAGCATATCCAGCGCCGGCAGCAGATATCCATAGCATGCACTGCAGGAGTCCACCTCCTCCACAGCATCTTTCAGTTCTACCACCTTTGAGGCATAAGGAAGATCCAGATCATTCCATACGGTCTTCTCGCCAATAGTAATTAGCTCCGCCTGAGCTGCGTCCCCGCAGCCAACTCCCAGCTGAGCACTGAGACCAATATACGGCACCTCCTCCACCGGAATATGAAGAAGCCCACAGCAATATGCATCCATCAGCACCGGATCACAGCCTGCCATGATGCAGTTTCTGACCACCGGATTACCGCCATCCTCAAAATCCAGATCTCCGCAGATATGATCCACTACAATAAAATTCTGACGAAGATACGCATTCAGATGCGCGATCGGCTTATGCAGCCCACAGGCATGAAAATGGCGTTTTTCCGTGTTAGGGATCAGCCCTTTCATATTCTTGAGTGCACAAGTGATTTTCGTCTGACAATGCCCTTTCAGCACCGGTACATTGATCAGGAAATCGATCTGATCTGTCTTGTTGCATACTTTCAGAGCCATTCCTGCGCAATCTCTCTCACTGGCCGTATCCTTCTGCATATCCCAGAATTCCACACCATACCTGTCCGCCAGTGCATCATATCCACAAACCTGATAAGCCTCCTCTGTGCGGTCTCCCACCCAGGATCCCTCCAGCATCACAATATCTGTACATCCATTAGCCTGCAGATACTCGATAATACCCGCCACGATCTCCGGATGAGTTGTAGCTCCCCAGGAAGCCTCTGACGGTGATACCAGGTTCGGCTTTATGCCGATCTTCATTTTTTTATCCGGGATACGCTTTTCCAGCTCGCATTCTTCCAATAACCGCACTGTCATCTCCCGGTAATTTTCTCCATATATTCTGATAATTTCTTTTTCTTTCATCATTTACCATCCTTTGTTCTTTTCAGGGAGCGCAGTAAATTTCACTCATCAAAAAACTTTCCTGAATACACGCAAAATATTTTCACCTACAATAGCATGACATTCTCCCGATATCTCCGGCTATACTCCCATTTCCTTAATCAATATACCATATATATCTTTTTATAAAAAGGCATCTAAATCAACTATCTGCGACAAAAAAAATCGCCAATATGCCCTGGTTCTGTCAGATAACAGAACCAAGACATATTGACGACTCTCTATAGTATTTTCAAATATTTACAGCTTTCTCTTATACCTCAAAGATCAGATCGCTGTAAGCCGGCATCGGCCAATCTTTCTTATCTACCAGAACTTCCATAGCGTCTACCGGGGCACGGAGAGCCTCCATAGCCGGCATAACCTCATCGTGGTATGCTCTGGCAGCGGCTTCCATATCCTCGATCGCAGCAGCTTTGGCAGTGATCACTTCCAGCTCCTCCAGAGCCTTCTGTGCTTCTTTCAGATGACCATTGATCTTGCCCAACAGCTCAGTCTGTACTTCCGGATCCACACCGCAGTTCTTCACTGCAATGATGGAAGAAGCCAGAGATGTTGTATATTTGATTACAGCCGGGATAATAGTCTTCTTAGCCATATCGATCATAGTCTTAGCCTCGATATTGATGGCTTTAGCATATGTTTCAAACTGGATCTCTGCACGGGATTCCAGCTCTGCTTTTGTAAATACACCAAACTTCTCAAACAGAGCAACAGATTTGTCTGTAGTCAGAGCCGGGATAGCGTCTACCATAGATCTGATGTTCGGCAGTCCTCTTCTCTCAGCCTCAGCTACCCACTCATCAGTATAGCCGTTGCCGTTGAAGACGATTCTCTGATGCTCGGTGAACCATTTCTTAGTCAGATCACGGGCAGCCTGCTCGAAATCTTCTGCAGCTTCCAGAATATCGCATGCCTCGCTGAAAGCTTCGGCAACGATAGTATTCAGTACAACGTTCGGACCGGAGATGGAGTCTTTGGAACCAACCATACGGAACTCGAATTTGTTTCCGGTGAAGGCGAACGGTGAAGTACGGTTACGGTCTGTAGCATCCTTGCGGAAATCCGGAAGTGTGGATACACCTGTGGTCAGGCTCTCACCCTTCAGACTGTGATCTGCAGAACCGGTCTCAATAATCTGACGGAATACGTCATCCAGCTGCTCACCAAGATAGATGGAGATGATAGCCGGCGGAGCCTCGTTGGCACCAAGACGATGATCGTTACCAACATCAGCGGCTGATTCACGAAGCAGATCTGCATGCTCATCTACAGCCTTCAGGATACAGGCCAGTACAAGCTGGAACTGCAGATTCTCGTGCGGCTTCTTGCCCGGATCCAGCAGATTGATGCCGTCATCTGTAGTAATGGACCAGTTGTTATGTTTACCGGAACCGTTAACACCGGCGAACGGTTTCTCATGCAGCAGACAGTACAGATCATGCTGGCATGCAATTTTCTTTAATGTAGTCATAATAATGTGGTTCTGGTCAGCAGCAACATTGCACTCTGCATAGATCGGAGCCAGCTCATGCTGTGCCGGAGCAACCTCATTGTGCTGTGTCTTGGCCGGAACACCCAGCTTCCACAGTTCTTCATTGACATCCTTCATGAAAGCGGCAATTCTCTGACGGATCGTACCAAAGTAATGATCCTCCAGCTCCTGACCTTTCGGCGGCATGGCACCAAACAGTGTACGACCGGCAAATACCAGATCCTCTCTCTGTAAATATTTCTGACGGTCAACCAGGAAGTACTCCTGCTCCGGTCCTACGGACGGAGTAACCTTCTTGGATGTTGTATTGCCAAACAGTCTTAACAGGCGCAGAGATTCTTTATTGACAGCTTCCATGGAACGAAGCAGCGGAGTTTTCTGATCCAGAGCCTCGCCCTTGTAGGAACAGAAAGCAGTCGGGATGCACAGGATAGCGCCTGCAGCATCGTAACGAACGAATGCCGGAGATGTACAATCCCATGCGGTATAGCCTCTGGCTTCAAATGTAGCACGAAGACCACCGGACGGGAAAGAAGAAGCATCCGGCTCACCTTTGATCAGCTCTTTACCGGAAAAGCTCATCAGAACCTTGCCATTTGACATCGGCGCGGTAATAAAGGAATCATGTTTCTCAGCGGTGACGCCTGTCAGCGGCTGGAACCAGTGTGTGTAATGGGTTGCGCCTTTTTCGATAGCCCATTCCTTCATCTCATGGGCAATGACATCGGCAACAGCGGGATCCAGATCTCTGCCCTCTTCGATGGTTTTCTTTAATTCTGCATATACCTTTTTCGGAAGGCGTTCTCTCATGACAGAATCATTGAAGACATTTTCTCCGAAGATTTCGGAAACTTTAACATATTCGCTCATAATATCCTCCTTCTTGGAATACCGCTCCGAGCCTGCCGGATGCGATACCAGGTTTCCCTGCATCCACTGGATGCACTTCGTGCAAAGAACTTCCTTAAAAAAAGGGCACTCCACTTTAGTGGAACGCCCTTGTTCTCTACACCATTGGAAACTATCCAACTGCAATCAAAATACAACATTCTGCACAAAAATGCAAGTATATTTTACATTGTATCTATTTCAGTACAAATCAGGCTTTTCCTACGGATCCGAACAGCTCCATTTTTTCCTTAACGCAGGCAACGATAGCCTCTGCGCCCGGTTTCAGCAGCTTACGGGGATCATAGCCCTTGCCCTGCAGATCTTTACCTTCTTCAATATATTTACGTGTAGCTTCAGCAAATGCCAGCTGACACTCTGTATTAACATTGATCTTGGACACGCCCAGATTGATGGCTTTCTTGATCTGATCTGCCGGGATACCTGTACCACCATGAAGTACTAACGGCATATCTCCCGTCTTCTCCTGGATAGCAGCCAGTGTATCAAAGCTTAAGCCCGCCCAGTTTGCAGGATATTTGCCATGGATGTTACCGATACCTGCAGCCAGCATGTCCACACCGAGGTCTGCAATTCTCTTGCACTCATCCGGATCTGCACACTCACCGTTGGAGACAACGCCATCCTCTTCACCACCGATACCGCCAACTTCTGCCTCAATGGACATTCCTTTGCCATGAGTCAGAGCTACCAGCTCTTTAGTCTTAGCAACATTCTCTTCGATCGGATAATGAGATCCGTCAAACATTACGGAAGAAAATCCGGCTGCTACACATTTCAGACAACCTTCGTAACTGCCGTGATCCAGATGCAGAGCTACCGGAACAGAAATGTTCATTTCTTCCAGCATACCGTTTACCATACCGGCAACGGTCTTGTAGCCTACCATATATTTACCGGCGCCCTCGGAAACCTGTAAGATAACCGGGGATTTGCATTCCTGAGCAGCTGTAAGAATGGCTTTAGCCCACTCCAGATCGTTAATGTTAAATGCGCCGACAGCATAATGTCCTGCTTTTGCTTTATCAAGCATTGCTTTTGCTGATACTAACATTGTATACCTCCTTCTATGATCCATATAACGGGAAAATCCGTTGGATTACTAATGCTTTTCCTATTATATATCATCTGATAACAAAAATAAAGGCAAAACTCAAAAATGGTTCAATAGAAGTCATTTTGAGTTTTGCCAAACACACATCTTATCCTAACAGCGGTATATCCTTTTCTTTTGTAGGCGCCAGAATTAAAGGAAGCGCCTGTTTCTTGTTCTCGATCACCAGCTCCTTCACACTGCCTCCAAACTCACCGTCCAGAGTCCAGCTGACCTCCTCCTCACTCTCCACGGTAAGTTTTTGTGTTTTAAAGGTATCGATCAGGTTGCTGGTATCTTCCTGGCTCATCAGGCAGCCAACCACCTCTGCCAGCTCCAGGGCATTTTTCGGTGTGTGGATCAGCGTCACCTCAAAATAACCGTCGTTAAGCTCAACATTCTTTCCTGTCACATTTTTCATACCACCCACAGACTTGGAATTCGTAATCATACCATAGATAAATTCTCCTTCATAGGTATCCACATCTGAGGTGAATTTCATTTTATAGGATTTAATATCGAATATCTCTTTGGCTCCCTGCAAAACATACGCCAGATATCCCATGGAATTTTTCAGCTGCTGATCGGTGGCATAAGATACCTCCGTAAACACACCAAAAGCTGCCACATAGACAAAATAATCCTCGTTAAAAGTTCCTATATCCACATGCCTCACTTCGCCATCCACGATTTGCTGCGCAGCAGTTGTCATATCTCTGGAAATCTGCAGACTTGATGCAAAATCGTTCGTGCTTCCCGCGGGAATATAGCCGATGGGAACCTTTCTCTCCGCCTGCATCAGGCCTTTGACAGCTTCATCCATGGTTCCGTCGCCGCCACAGCAGACCACCAGATCTGCCCATTCGCAGGCATCCTTTACCCGCTTTGCCGCATCTTTACTTTCCTGTGTCGGGTGCACTTGTACTTCAAAACCGCCTTTGACAAACACATCCACCACATCCAGAAGTTTGCTGCGAATCGTTGCTTTCCCGGCATGAGGATTAAATACAAAAAATAATTTCTTTTTCATTCTTACCCCCATTGTTTTACAGTCCTTTTACAATCTTTATACCGAATATTGCAATTTTACACCATTTACTTCCAGTATACAACTCGTATCCTCTAAAAATAATATAAAAAAAGAGCGAGCAAAACTCTTGCCCACTCTTTATCTTATTACAATTAAACCAGCTCAAGAACAACTTCCATAGCTGCATCGCCCTTACGCGGTCCAATCTTGATGATACGTGTGTAACCACCATTGCGATCAGCGTATTTCGGAGCGATCTCAGTAAACAGTTTGTCTACCAGGTCAACTTTTTTGGTATTTTTCTTCTTTCCAGCATTCTCGGTCGGAACTTCAACTACCGGGTAAAGAACTTTCATCATCTGTCTTCTGGCATGCAGTCTGGACGGAGCGTCTTTTGTCACTTCTTTCTGAACTTCGTCAAATACAGTAACTTTCTTGCCGTCAACAACCTCTTTTACTCTCTTGCCGTCAGCGTCCTTGCGGGCAACTTTAGCAGTAACAGTAACTGTTTCGAAGTTATCTTTTTCTTTGATTGCCATAGTGATCAGCGGCTCAACCATTTTACGTACTTCTTTAGCGCGAGCTTCTGTTGTAACGATTTTTCCGTAATGGATCAGGTTGGTTGCCTGGTTTCTTAACAGAGCTTTTCTCTGTGCAGATGTTTTGCTGAGTTTTCTGTACATAGCCATAATTCAATTTCCTCCATTTGTGGAACAACAGTCATGCTCTTCTGGTCTTACTGACTGCTGCTTTTTGTCCATAAATTTCTAACGACATCCCAAAAGGATCCCGACAGGCTTTTTTACGAACGCCTGCTTATTCGTCGCCGGGATTCAGCTGAAGTCCCAGCTCTTTCAACTTGGACAGAACCTCTTCCAGGGACTTACGACCAAGATTACGAACCTTCATCATATCCTCAGATGTTCTGTTGCAAAGTTCTTCTACTGTATTGATACCGGCACGTTTCAGGCAGTTGTAGGAACGAACAGACAGCTCCAGCTCATCAATGTTCATTTCCAGAACCTT
>JAEDOO010000100.1 GCA_016301965.1 Lachnospiraceae bacterium
TGAGAAACGAAAGGTCAAAATATTGATACTGCCATGTTCAGGCTGATTTTGCTGAATGTTGACAACCGGCAGATACAGAAATGAGGGTAAATAGGATGACCAACCGAAAATAGATTAGAAAATGGGAGGCTGCTCCATGGAAAATTCACAATATCAGCTGCAGATTGCGTCAGACAAAAAAGAAATAAAAGAACATGGAAGTTACGCTTTTCCGGTCAGAGTCAGCTATGAAAGTCTGTCCATGTATGATGGGGCATTTCTGTGGCACTGGCATCCGGAGATTGAACTGACGCTGGTCCTGGAGGGAGAGATTTCATACAGAGTCAATGAGAAAAGATATCGTCTGAAGGCAGGCGAGGGACTCTTCTGTAACTGCAATGCTCTGCATACCGGTGAGAGTATTGGGGGAAAGGACTGCCGTTATCTGTCCATCACTTTTCTGCCCCGGGTTTTATATGGAGAAAAATCAAGTGTGACCTATACCCGGTTCGTGAGAAATTTATGCGGTGACGGAGAGTGTGCGTCTATTCATTTTCGGCCGGATGATGACTGGCAGTCGGAATTGCTGGCGTCTATGGACAGGATCCGCCGGTGTTATGACAGGCATCTGAAAACGATGGAGCTGGAGATACAGATAGAGCTTTTGTCTATCTGGCTGAGATTGTATCAGCACTGGCCGGATTCCACGAAAAAACAGGAGAAGGAAAGCGATCCGAACCAGGAGCGCATTCGTATCCTGCTGGCTTATATTCAGGAGCATTACAGCGAAAAGCTGACGCTGGAGGAACTGGCGGCACAGATCCATATCTGCAAAAATGAGTGTTGCCGGATGTTCAAAAAGTATATGCACGAGACGATGTTTTCCTATCTTCTGGTCTACCGGGTAAATCAGAGTCTGCTCCTTTTGGCGGATACGGATATGGAAATCACGGAGATCGCGGAAAAATGTGGCTTTGCCAATCCGGGGTATTATACCCGGGTGTTTAAGCGGATTCGGGAGATCACACCTATGGGTTACCGGAAAAAGTGCAGGGAAAATAAACAGCTGCAGGGTAGAAGTAACAGCCTGTCTGTGTTATAATATGCCTCAGAAAATGTGCGATAGTCACGACAGAATGGAGAAATTATGTTAGAACAGAGAAAACAGGCGCCGGTATACACTAACTGGCTGGAAGGATACAACATGTCCGTCACGGGCGAGGAGAAGAAAAAATATCTGGATCTGGGACTTGCCGAAGAGACTTCACCGGAGAACCTTCTTCGTAAAAAACTGTGGGAGGTACGTTATACCCAGAAAGGTAAGTTGACCGGCTACGATTCCTTTATGGCACTGTGGATGGAGCTTGGCTATGAGCAGAAGCAGATGGGCCATTTCTTCTTTAAAGGCCGTACCAAAAAGAAAATGATGAAGCTGGCCGAAGGCTTTATGTTTTCCGAAGGAACCACAGAAGCTTTGGAGGATGTACTGTTCAAAGAGTATGTGAATCTGGTGGCCGTATATATCAGCCTGTGCCAGAAAGACAAAAATTACAAGAGCATCGTTCTTGGCGTGGGTACCATGAAGGATGAGAGTCTGCTGTATAAGATTGCAGAGGATGTTTACAATACGGGCTGTGGAGCGGCGATCCTCAGCGGCATGACGGAACAGTATGAATTGCTGATGCGGGCAACCAAATCTGCTTTTCTGGATGCTTTCCCGCAGGATATCGGGGTATGGAATGCGGCGGAAGAGAAGTTCAGGAAGAAACATGGACTGGAATAAATTAATTCTATAAAGTGAACTGGTGGCTGGTGGTGCTGCAAAGAGGCCGGCTGGCGGTATGTATATAACCTTCGGGCTCCTACTGCGCTCGCTCCGAGCCTGTAGTCTCGGAGTCGTGCTCGTTAAAGTCGCGCGAAGTTTATATACATACCGCCAGCCGGCCTCTTTGCAGCACCACCAGCCACCAGTAATTTACGTTATGATCAATGTAAGGCCCGATACCAGTAGCCTTTTTGGCCGTTGGTCAGTGGAGCATTGGGATCATTGGCCTTAAAACAGGGAAAACCGAACATATTGGCCATGAAGCGTTCCTGGTTATCGTAGATACCGGGAACTGCGAACACATATTGCTCTGTATCTCCGATACGTCCGATCAGACAGTGGGCATTTCGCTGAAAACAGTGCAGGATAAACCGGTTGCCGGCAATGTTCCATCCTTCCCGGCGAAGACGCGGAAAATCCCGTGGTTCCACACGGACACAGTTTTTGAGTTCACCTTCTGAGAAAGCATCCGAGCGGGGATACCGGCTGGTCAGCTGTTCCCAGCGGGAGGGAGCGGAAGGTTTTAAGGAGGAATCCCTGTCTGCGTCGTCCGGGGAAGGACTTTTGCTGAAACTTTCCGGTTTGGGTGTTTGATACTCCTGTGCCATAATTTTCTCTACCAGAGTAGGTGATGTGCGCGGCATGTTAGCGACCAAAACCGATGAAGCAGGACCGGCAGAGTCATTGCTGGTATTTTGTGCAGGCGGATCCGGCATAATCTGTGAGGATTCCCCGGAGTTATATTCAGGAGAGCCGCTCGAGTATGCCGAGTTTGGAACTGATTTGGATACTTCGGAGCCAGAAGATTCCATTATCTGGCTGGTATTTCCGGCAGCAGATCCCGTAGAATCCTCCTGAGGAACATTGGCTTCAACAGAGAAGTCAGAAGAGTTGTCGGGAGAAGGTTCTTCCTGCTCTTCGTTTTCTTCAGGGGAAAGAGAGGGGGCTCTTTTTGAGAGACTAATCTCAGAGCAGGCATTAGACATATTACTTTCGTTCTTATTCGGTTTTGGTTCATCCTCAGAAATCATCTCAGATTCCGGTGAAGGATAGGGGATCATATCCATGGGACGGATGGACTGGTCATTCCAAATGCTGCAGTAGGACAGAGGACTCTGGTCAGTCAGGATCAGACCCTCCAGATCAGAAAAAGAAATGTCTGTGCCGGAAAGGCCGAGGGCACTGCATTGCGTGCGCCAGTTTACCATACCCAGCGTGGGTACATGCTGTCCAAGTTCCACACCATAAAGCTGTCCATCTCGCTGAAAGCAGCCATAGATATGGATCGGTTCTTCTGTAGACTGGGAAGAAATTTTCATATGTATTTCCAGCTTCAGCAATTGATTGCGATTGTCGATACGGGCATAGCCGCAGTTGGCAAAACGGTTGTTTCCCCGGTATTCATACATATAGGAAATAAAACGCTGATATTCGGACACAGGTTGACTCCAACGGTTTTTCTCCTTATTATATGGGTAATGGACACAGAATATGACAGGGAGGGATACAGATGACACAGGATGAGCGCTATATGCGGCAGGCCATGACGCAGGCCAGAAAGGCGGAAAAGCTGGATGAGGTGCCGATTGGCTGTGTAATCGTATATCAGGATAAAGTGATCGCCAGAGGCTATAACCGAAGGAATACCGATAAAAATACGCTGTCTCATGCGGAATTGAATGCGATCCGTAAGGCCAGTCGGGTTCTGGGAGACTGGCGTCTTGAAGAATGCACCATGTATGTGACACTGGAACCCTGCCAGATGTGCGCCGGAGCTATCGTGCAGGCCCGGATCCCTCGGGTGGTGATCGCCTGCATGAATGGGAAGGCGGGCTGCGCAGGCTCGATTCTGAATCTTTTACAGATGCCGCAGTTTAATCATCAGGTGGAAACCACCTATGGTGTTCTGGAAACGGAATGCAGTCAGATGCTTTCGGATTTCTTTAAACGCCTGCGTGTGCGGAAGAAAGAGGAGAAGGAGGCAGCGAGGTTGGCTGAATAGTTCCAAAGCTTTTGAAAGCCAAGGGGACAGGTTCCGCGACTCCCGTTAGTTAGTGAGTCGCGGAACCTGTCCCCTTGGCTTTGTTGCTCGATTATTGACACATTTCTCTCTAATTACATACTTCCCTTTTGGAGTAGACAGGAATACAATATATGAAAGAAACAAAAACTCAAAGCTGAAAGAACAACAAGAGAGGATTTGTACATAATGAAAAACAAAATCAAAGGAAAACCAATACAGATCAAAAAGTCTTCAAATCAGTTTTCTGCAAAGGTTCTGGTGAAATCTCTGATCCTTACGCTGGTGATAGCCGCGATCCTGTACTACCTGTTCTTTCCGGCAATCAATCCGGCAAGTCACGGGTTCTGGTGCTTTCTGATGGTCCTGCTGGCTTTTTACAGCACCTTTCATATGATGTTTGCGTATCTGGATCTTAAAGAACTTCGGGTAAAGCCATATCTGCTTCTGCTGGCGGTACTGGTGCTGTATCTTGGTGCCTGCCTGTTAAGCTCCAAGCTCTTTAATGCCGGCAAATATGCAAATGTTCTGCAGGTAAATGAAGATATGGCGTAAACGAAAACTACGGATGCCATTGCGCTGATGGATACGGCCAGCGCGAAAATGCTGGGAGACCGTGAAATCGGTTCCCTGTCAAAAGTCGTCAGCCAGTACGATGTTTCAGATGCTTACATGCAGATCGACTATCAGGGAAGACCGGTGAAAGTATCCGGACTGCAATACTCCGGTTTCCTACGCTGGTTTAACAATAGAAACGAAGGCGTTCCGGGATATGTTACGGTGGACCCGGTATCCATGTCTGCTGATTATCATGAGTGCGAGGGTATGATCTACGTACCTTCAGCCTGCTTTGGACAGTATCTTGAGCGGCATATACAGATGAGTTATCCTACACAGATGCTGGGGGAAAGCCACTTTGAAATTGACGAAGACGGTAAACCGTTTTATATCTGTCCCGTGTATAAAAAGACCACTTTTCTTGGCGGAAAAACAGTGAAAGGTGCCATCGTTGCGGATCCCTGCAGCGGTGATCTTACCTATTATCCGGTGGAAGAAGTGCCGAGGTGGGTAGATATGGTATATTCCGGAGATCTTCTCTGTGAGCAGTACAATTGGTACGGAAATCTGAAAAATGGTTTTATGAATTCCCTGTTTGGTAAAAAAGGCTGCAAGAGAGTCACCGAATATCGTTCCAATGCCGATGAGGAGGACGAAGAGGAGGATGCTCCGGCAAATGACTACGGTTATATTGCAAAGGATGGAGACATCTGGATCTATACCGGTGTCACTTCTGTGAATAAGGACAGCTCCAATATTGGATTCTTGCTTGCCAATGAGCGTACCGGTGAGGCAAGATATTATGCTGTTTCCGGCGCAGACGAATCTTCCGCCATGTCCGCGGCCGAAGGTGAGGTTCAGGAAAAAGGCTATCAGGCAAGCTTTCCGTCTCTGATCAATATTGACGGAGTGCCTACTTATATTATGGTGCTGAAGGACAACAGCGGGCTGGTGAAATTGTACGCTGCGGTCAATGTGGAACAGTACAATATCGTTGCCACAGCCGGCACACAGAAGGAATGTATTGAAAAATACAGAAGTCTTATCGGCGCAGGTGTGCAGGCTGCGGAAACAGATCCTGATAATCTGCAGGAGAAAGTGATCACCATAGCTGAGCGGGAACTTATCACAATGGCAGGAGATACTTATCTTTATATTGTCACTTCTGAACAGGAGATCTTCCGTACCGGAGCTATCGGGTATGAAGGAAATGAGAAAGCGCTGCTGCTTCATGAAGGAGATACGATCACAATCCGTTATAGTGGGAATGTGATTGCAGCGTGGGAATAAAGAAAGGATAATTGGGTGTGCGCAGGCTGCTTTTGTGAAGCAAAACTTTGCATGAGCCTGTGCACACCTGGATCATGTTCTTACACCGTCATAGAGCAAGTGTATGACGGCTGTGTGAACAGTAACTTCTTGACGAAACCATCTCAGACAGGTATAATAACTAAGTCAACGACACTGGAGACGTATCGAAGTGGCCATAACGAGCTTGACTCGAAATCAAGTTGTCGGGTAACCGGCACATGGGTTCGAATCCCATCGTCTCCGCTGAAAAAAGCCCCGTTTTTGCGGGGCTTTTATTTGTTAATTTTCATTCTAGACAGGGGATTATTAAACTATTGGTTCTGTTGCAGAGCATAGAATAGAATAACAGGAAAAGAATGGAGAGTAGAATGGAAATTATAATGAACTATGTAAAACCTGAACTCATCGTTGTGGCCATCGTACTGTATTTCATCGGCATCTGGATCAAAGGGACAGAAACCATTAAAGATAAATGGATCCCGTTGATTCTAGGCGGCCTCGGCATTGTATTGTGCACAATTTATGTGATGGCCACCGCACCTGTCGGTTCTGGGGCAGAGATTCTGAGTGCTATATTTACAGCAATAATACAGGGCATTCTGGTGGCAGCGCTGAGTATATATGTGAATCAGCTGATTAAGCAGTCAGCAAAGAGAGAATAATTATGTAAGTAAAAAATGAGTGATTGAGCTATTGACGACTTATTACTCAATTAAGACAGAAAGCCCCGTTTTGTGCGGGGCTTTTTACCATCATGATTCCAAGGTATTCGTTCGTTCCTCTATAAGCGAAATCAGATCTGATTTTAAATGCTCCGGTAACAGAGATATTTTGCACATCTCAATATATTTGTCCTGCATGGATACAAGTTTTGCTATCATTTTTTCTGCCGAAATCCGGGAAATCCCACATTTATCTGCAAAAATAAGGAAATCTTTTTTGCGAACGTTCATTTTTTTGCCGTTCATCGTCAAGGCAAACTGTTCCTTGTCCTCGGGAAGAATAAGGTTTACGGGAAGCAGATCGTAGGCAGGAGATAGAAAATATTTCTGGCTGCCTTCCTCGGTTTCCAATAAAGAAAAATTTTTCAGATGCATATCAGAATTTCCAACGATAAAGCAAAATACAAGTCGAAGAAAAAGCTCTGTCATGTCCAGTCCTTTGCGGGAAGAATAGCGTTCAATGATTTTTGCGCATCTTTC
>JAEDOO010000101.1 GCA_016301965.1 Lachnospiraceae bacterium
GCGACTTTAACGAGCACGACTCCGAGACCTCAGGCTCGGAGCGAGCGCAGTAGGAGCACCCGGTTTATACATATACAAAGAGGCCGTCAAATGACAACGACCCCTCACAAACTCCAATACTATATTATTATTCCGCAGCTTCTGAACTCTCTGTCTCAGGCGCCTCAGATCCTTCCGAACTCTCCTCAGCTTCGGATACCGCAGACTCCTCAGAAGTCTCCTCCGTCTCCGAAACTTCCTTCACACGATACTGCTCCGAATCCTGCACCTTAACCTTCTTCCACAGAGAAGTATTCACCGTCACAGAAGACTCATCCTTCCACTGCTTCAACAGCGCATCGTAAGCATCAGACTTTCTGTTCTCCAGGATCGTTTCCTTATTCTCATCCGTCTTCTCACGGTCAAGCACACTGTCCATACGCACCAGATAATAATTGCCATCTTCGCCCTCGATCACGCCATCATAAAGCTGACCGTCAGACAGTGTATTGGCTGCCTCCTTCATCTTGGCATCATACACCAGATCCTCGGCATCGTAGCTTACCTGTGCAGTAAATGTGTCATCACCCACTTCAGAAGCAATAGCCTCAATATCTGCGGTGGCAATATCCGCCTCCTGTTTCAGGCGATCCAGAACAGCCTGCGCCTCATCTTTCAGAGAGGCAAACTTCTTTTCTTCTGCCTCCTCTGTCTCAGATCCCTCTTCAGAGGAAGTATCCTCCGCTTCTTTGATTCGCACATAGGTCACTGTAGACTTCTTTGCCTCTTCATCGGAGACCTCAGTATCCACATCAGCTACCATAGGTTCCTGCATACGGGCAAAAATCGTATACAGACGCATATATTCCTGCACATTCTGTACATCGATGCCGTTTTTCTCCAGAATCTGTGCATCATTATCATCCACAAACTTCTGCGCTGCCTCTTTAATGGCAGCCTCATCTTCCTCGCTGATGACCACACCATATTCCTGTGCATGCTGAGACATCAGCACCATATTGGTCAGCGTTTCCATAACATCATCTTTAAACTGCTCACCATAGGTAGTTTTCTCTGCAGAAGAGCTTGTTTCTTCGGTCTCACTGGTCTCAGATATTTCGCTGGTTTCGGATGTCTCACCGGCAGATGCCGAAGTCTCTGTACTCCAGTACCCATCCATCTCCATGCCGTACATCTGATACATCTGCTCATAATAGCTAAACATTTCCGCCTGCTGGTATCTCAGATCAAACAATGCAGTTCCCATACTGATCTGGTCATCATTCACGGTCAGAACGGTCTGTGTACCATCCACCTTACCGCATCCGCCAAAGCAGAGAGCGGCAGCCAGAATACCGCATACGGCCATAAGCTGTTTCTTCTTCATACTTTCCTCCTGTATTGTAAACGGAATTTTCTCTTTCCGTCAGTATCATTGCACCATTATATGCTTTTTCCTCAAAATGGGCAAGTACCTGCCGGTATTTCAATCTTTTTTCACAGAAAGCGCGGCTTCTTTTTTCGGCAAAAGCATTTCCATTGCCGTAAGAAGCTCTTTCAGCCGTTCTGTCACGTTCACCTGCTCCCGGGCATTTCTTCCGGTTGTATCGTAAATAAAATAAGGATTTTTTCCTTCTGCTTTAAAGAGCAGACGGCCCTTATACCGATCTAAGAGTTCGGGAATCTTTAACGGATCCACCCGGGCCTGCTCGTACATCGTCAGCTTCAGCTTTTTATCCATCTGCTTGATCTCTGTCAGATAGACTCGATGCGCCATTCCCTTCAAAAGCGCCACCGTCAGCAGATTCTGCACGGTTTTCGGCAGTTCCCCAAAACGATCCAGCAGCTCCTCCAGCATATCGTCATAATCGCTCTCGCCCTCGATGGCTGCGATCCGCTTGTAAATATCCAGCTTCTGGAACTCATCCCGGATATACGTATCGGGAATAAACGCGTCCAGGCTGATATCCATGGTAGTCTCAAACTGCTCCTGTACCTCGATGCCCTTTTCTTCCTGCACCGCAGTATTCAGCATCTTGCAGAACAGATCATACCCCACAGCCTCCATATGACCGGACTGCTCCGCACCCAGCAAGTTGCCGGCACCTCGGATCTCCAGATCCCGCATGGCAATCTTAAATCCGCTGCCAAGATCCGTAAACTCCCGGATGGCGTGGAGACGCTTTTCCGCCACTTCCTTCAGCATTTTGTTTTTGCGATACATCAAAAAGGCATAGGCAGTACGATTAGAACGGCCCACGCGGCCCCTTAGCTGATACAGCTGGGACAGGCCCATATTGTCGGAATCATGAATAATAATGGTATTGACATTTGAAATATCCAGTCCCGTTTCAATGATGGTAGTGGACACGAGCACATCTACCTCTCCATTAATAAACGCATACATGATCTTTTCCAGTTCCCGCTCCGACATTTGTCCATGGGCAAATGCCACATTGGCGTCCGGCACCAGCTTTTCAATAGAAAGAGCCATCTCGGCAATATCTTTCACCCGGTTGTAAACATAATATACCTGACCGCCCCGGGCCATCTCCCGCATAATGGCTTCCCGCACCATTTCCGGAGAATATTCCATGACGTACGTCTGTATCGGCACCCGGTCCATAGGAGGCTCCTCCAGAACGCTCATATCCCGGATGCCCACCAGGCTCATGTGCAGTGTTCGCGGAATCGGCGTTGCCGTCAGCGTCAGCACATCCACATTGTGCTTCATCTGTTTGATCTTTTCCTTATGGGTCACACCAAAGCGCTGTTCCTCATCAATGATCAGAAGACCAAGGTTCTTAAATTTTACATCGGATGACAATACCCGATGTGTACCGATGACGATATCCACCAGACCCTTTTTCAGATCCTCAATGGTCTTTTTCTGCTCCGCTGCCGTGCGAAAACGGCACAACAGATCCACCCGCACCGGGAAATCCTTCATGCGCTGTACAAACGTATTGTAATGCTGCTGGGCCAGAATCGTGGTGGGCACCAGATACACTACCTGACGGTTTTCCTGCACGGCCTTGAACGCGGCACGGATGGCAATCTCCGTCTTTCCGTAGCCCACATCGCCGCAGATCAGACGGTCCATGATCTTTGTGCTCTCCATATCCCGCTTCGTATCTTCGATGGCCTGCAGCTGATCCTCGGTCTCCTCAAAGGGGAACATCTCCTCAAATTCCTTCTGCCATACCGTATCCGGACCATAGGCAAAACCATCCGCCTCCTGACGGGCTGCGTAAAGACTTACCAGCTCTTTCGCGATATTTTTGACCGCGCCTTTGACCTTTGTCTTGGTTCTGTTCCACTCCTGACCGCCCAGCTTGTTGAGTGCCGGTTTCTTGGCATCCGCACTGGCATACTTCTGCAGAGAATCCAGCTGGGTGGCAAGAATATACAAAGAAGATTTTCCTGCATATTCAATTTTAATATAATCTTTGACGATCCTGTCGTGGGTAATCTTTTCGATTCCACGATAAATGCCCAGACCATGGTTTTCATGTACTACATAATCACCCACATGCAGCTCGGAAAAATTCTGGATCTTCTGCCCGGAGTACTCCTGTTTTTTCCTTTTTTTCTTTTTCTCCCGGCCAAAAATATCCGTGTCCGTGATCACCAGAAATTTCAGAAATGGATATTCATAGCCCCGATGCGCATGTCCCGGGCAAACCAGAATCTCACCCGGCTGCACCTGTCTTGTCATATCCTCGGAATAAAAGCTGTTAAGCCCTTCATCCCGCAGATCGTCTGAAAGTCGTCTGGCTCTGGTGCGGGAAGCACTTAACACCACCGTACTGCAGCCGTTTTTCTTTCCCCGCTTCAGATCTTTGACCAGCATTTCAAAACTGTTATTATATGGGCTTACCGACTGTACATTCAGACGAAAACTTCCGCTGAATTTCCATTCCCCGCCGATGGGCTCCATAGCGGATACGCAGATGGTATGTCTTTTGTTAAACTGCTGCTGCACCTGCTTCGCCGACAAGAGAAGTTCCATCTGCCCCGGCAGAATATATCCACTTTCCAACCGGTGAGACATGCTCTCAGCAAACTCCTTCTCCGAAGCCTGCGCGCACTCCACAATGCGGTTTGGCTCATCAAGAACGATCACGGCGTCTTTGTCAAAATAAGACAAAAACGTCTGCGCCTCCGGATAAAAGTACGTAAGCAGCGATTCCATACCGGAAAACTCCTGCAGTTCTTCCATGCGCTCTAAAAGCTCCTGCACCGTGCTTTTTAACCGGGCACCTTCTTCTGTCTTAAACTCCTTTCGGAAGACCTCCACATTTTTTTCCATCTCCCGTCGGATCTTTTTTGCGCCCTGGCCGGCCAGCTGCTCTGAAAGGATCATCTCCTGAGCGGGATAAATAACGATCTTCTCCAGATTCTCCACGGATCTCTGACTTTCTACCTCAAAGCTTCGGATAGAATCTACCTGCGTATCAAAAAATTCGATACGCCAGGGCATTTCCTCCGTCACCGCAAAAATATCCAGAATACCGCCCCGGATGCTGAACTGTCCCGGCATCTCCACACGGGAGACACGCTCATAGCCCATCCAGGCCAGTTTCGTTTTCAGCTCTTCGGGATCCCATTCATGTTCAAAATCTATGGTGATCACAGCTTCGGCAACAGCTTCAATGGGCATCAGCTTTTCCATACAGGCCGTGATGCTGGTGATCACCGTCACATCCCGATTCTCCAGAATGCCGCGGATCACCTGCATTCGCTGTCTCGTGGTCAGATTTCCATGAATATCCGCCTGATAAAAAATCAGATCCCTGGCCGGGTACAGCAGTACCTCCCGGTCAAAAAAACAGTAATCCTCATAAAACTGCCGGGCTTTGAGATCGTTTTCCGCCACGATCAGCTTCATATGTGACAGATCGGACAGGCCGAACGCCAACTGGGCTTTCTGCGATTCCACACAGCCGGACAGCTGGATGATCCCTGTTTCTTTTTTCAGTTTTTCCCGGATCTCCCCGTATTCCGCCAGCTGCGAAAGGGGATAAAGAAATGTATGCATGCTTCTTTCTCTCCTCACTTTTTACGCGACCAAAAGACAGGCAGCGGATCATTCCGTGCCTGTCTTTTCTTCTTTCGGCTTTGCTGCTTTTTTATTGTACTGGTTCATGGCCGCATCCGCACCATCAGTCAGGATGACTTCCACAGCCTTTGCGGCCTTTTCGATGCCTTCCCGGACGGCATCTTTTTCCTCCGGCTTAAAGGGAGACAGCACAAAATCTGCCAGGTCCCAGTTTTTCGGTTTTTCACCCACGCCTACGCGGATCCGTTTGAACTTTTCCGTACCCAGGTGGGCAATAATACTCTTAATGCCGTTATGTCCGCCGGCGCTGCCTTTTTTACGTATCCGGATGCTCCCCGGTTCCAGCGTGATATCATCATAAATAATGATCATTTCTTCCTCCGGATCTACTTTATAGTAATCCACGAAAGCCCGGACACATTCACCGCTGTTGTTCATATAGGTCATGGGCTTTATCAGGATCACCTTCTCGCCGCCGATCATGCCTTTGCCGTACATGCCCTTGAGGGATGTACCGGAAGAAGGGATCCCATACGTTTCCACCAGCTCATCAATGACCTTAAAGCCCATATTGTGTTTTGTTGCGTCATATTTCATGCCCGGATTACCCAGACCTACGATCAAATACATGGCTTGCTCCTTATTTGTTTTATGAGAAGTAGACCAGCTCCTGTACCGGTTTTTCTGCCGGCTTCACCTCAGAAGCGTAGAACACCGGGCCGTAATCATGATAAGCCTTCTGGTATTCCATTTTCATGGTGGCGGTAACCTCCACCCAGTCACCCAGCTTCATCTTTTTGGCGTACGGGGATTTGCAGATATAACCGATAAAGGAAGTATCATCCGCGCAGCAGGTCATGGCCATACGTCCCGGTACAAAATAGCCGGAGGACAGCTCACGGCTCTTTAAGGTCATGCCTTTAAAGCGCATGGTCTTTCCCTCATATTTCTCCGGATTTTCCATCACGTCCACATAGAAGATACCATAGTCCTCGTCCGCGATATCCACAATATCCGCATCCAGATCATAGGGCATATTGCCGTCAAAAATATCGTTGATCTCGCCCTCGCTGTTTTCAAAAATGATCTGCGCTGCCGGATTGACCACTTTAATGCTGCGGCGGAAATTCGCCAGCGGCTGGGACACATCCGCCCGGTTAAAAATGATCAGCTCCGCATTTCTTACCATCTCCACAAACAGAGATTTCATATTGTTCATATATACCTGGAAAGTGCTGGAATCCACGGTAACGATATGCTGTACGATACCCCAGCCTGCCGGCATCTCCATCTGCTCCAGCTTTGCCACAGACCACAGGGGATTATACTCCAGGAGCACACGATCCGGGTGATATTTTCTCTCAAAAGACTGCAGAAGCTCTTTGGTGAAATCCTCCGGCTTCTCCACGATCTCCACATAGGTATTGTATTTTTCTTTTAATTCATCGGCATCAAACTCCACTTCTCCCTCTTCGCAGAGAAGAAGCAGAGACGGCTCCTCGATCTGAAAATAATCCTGTCGGATGGTAAAATCCAGAAATGTGGATTTACCGCTTTCCAGAAAACCGGTAACCAGGTAAACTGCTACCTGTACATCCATTTCTATCATATTCTGTTCTCCTGTATTATAAACCAAACAGTTCGGTCAGCTTATCCTCTTTCAGTTTGGAACCGATCACACAGATACGACCCGTAAACTCCGGTGCGCCTGTACGGATCTCAGTTTCCTCCGGTACCATATCGAAATAATGCCATTCTCCGGCTGCATCCGGCAGCATACCTTTGGCGCGCAGAACGATACCGTACTCGTCGCTGTCTTTGGAAAGCTCGGCAAGGATCTTTTCCAGGTCTTC
>JAEDOO010000102.1 GCA_016301965.1 Lachnospiraceae bacterium
GAAAATTCCATTTTATTGCGGTATGCTGTCTCTGCGGGGCTGGCTTTAATACCCTCGAAAATATAATCCGGCTCTCCCGCCTCGTTTACCTGACCTGCTGCCCGGATGGCATCATCCAGAAGCTTTTTCACCTGTTCTTTTTTCATCTTAAGCTGCTCTTCGTAGGCCATGGTCTGGTAAGTACAGCCACCGCACTCCGGGAACCGGGAACACATGGGTTCTCTTGTCTCCAGCGGGGACTTCTCCCTCACCTCCAGGATGCGTCCACCCATTCTGCCGCTTCTTTTTTTCTGTACAAATCCGTATATCTTCTGTCCCGGGATACCGTTTTTCACGGTAACCAGTTCGCCCTCCGGGGTCTCTACCCTACAGAGGTTGGGGAAATCTACTTTTGTAATAATGCCTTCAAATCTATCGCCTTTTTTCATTCTTTCTCTCCTAAATCAGTATGACTTTTGTGTTTTATCATAATAGAAATAAAGCATTGTAGCAATACTTTTCTATGTATCACAATAGGTTCATCTTCCAATCCAAAGAAATAAACCACACAAGAATCCTCTAAATGGCATGCTTTCTTATGATCAATGTAATGAAAAAAGCTCCTGCACATTCACAGGAGCTTTACGCTTTACGACTTATTCTTCTTCAGCTTTTTTCTCAACTGCCTCGGCAGCCTGAGCTGCGGCCTCGGCCACATTGGCCTTGATCTCTTCTGCTTTTTCGGAAGCAACATCTTTTACAGCTTCTGCTGCATCTGCCATAGCCTCTTTGGCTTCTTCCACTGCTTCCTCAGCTTCTTTAGCCTCTTCAACAGCTTCCTTAGCTTCTTCGTGCTTGTCGTCTGCTTTGTCTTCGTCCTCGAAACAATCCTCCAGATCATCGTCGAAATCCTCTTCAAAATCCTCCAGATAATCCGGTGTTAAGAAACGATATACCGCATAAGCAATACCGGCGATGGCTGCGATAGCACCTACGATAGCCAATATCCAGACAAGTATATTTGTTTTCTTTTTTTCTTCTTTTTTGAGTGCTGCAATTAATTCGTCAACTTTGCTCATAAATCTTTACCGTCCTTTCTGCTTAATTGTTAGCACACGTTATTTCATATAAGGTATTATATCACCCGATATCCAGCTTTACCATAAGATTCTGAATTTTGGGTGTATTACACGAAAAAACGCTTAAATTTTCTGCAGTTTTGCGAAAGCGGCGAACATTTTTTTGACGCCATATTTTTCAAAATCAACGGTAACTTCATAGTCTTTGGCACCTTTGACAATATTCAATACCATACCTGTCCCGAATTTAATATGACGAACCGTATCTCCCACTTCGTAATCCGGTGCCCCTGCCGCACTTACCAGACTGCTGCCTTTAGTCAGCGCCGGTTTGTCAAACATGGTCTGGGAATAGGCCGCCGGTTTTCTAAAATCCTGCATGGCCTTTTTCCAGGTATTCTGTTTCTGTATCTCCGCTTCTTTTTTTCTCTCCGGAAGGCTGTCCCGTCCAAGATCCACCAGTTCTCTGGGGATCTCATGGACAAAACGGGATACTTTATTATACTGCGTTTCGCCCCGGATCATGCGTGTTTTGCAGCTGGTCATGGTAAGATCGTTCATGGCTCTGGTAATACCCACGTAACAAAGTCGTCTTTCTTCCTCCAGCTCCATGACATCGTCCGATGTGATGGTCATGTAGCTGGGAAAAATGCCATCCTCCATACCGGTCAGATAGACGTTGGGAAATTCCAGCCCTTTGGCACTGTGCAAAGTCATCAGCAGCACCTTATTGGTGTCCTCATCTTCCATATCGATATCCGCCACCAGGGCCACATCCGCCAGAAATCCGCTTAAGGAAGGATTCTCTGTCTCTTCCTCGTAAGTTACCACTTTGGTGATCAATTCGTCGATATTCTCTATACGGCCTCTGGCTTCTTCCGTGTCCTCCGCTTCCAGTTCGCGCACATATCCTGTCTGATCGATCACTTTATGCAAAAGCTCTTCCACAGAAAGAATACCTGCCATGGCACGAAGGCTGTCTATGTACTGGGTAAAGCCTTTGAGCTTTGCCGCTGCTCTGGCCAGTCCCGGCACTTCATCTGCCCGGCGCATGGCTTCGTACAGACTGATCCCCTGTTCTTCGGCATAGTCTGCCGCTTTATTGACGCTGGCGGCACCAATGCCCCGTTTCGGCACGTTGATGATACGACGCACTGCCAGATCATCCCTGGCATTGTCAATAGTCTTTAAATAAGCCAAAAGATCCTTGATCTCTTTACGGGCATAGAAATTCAGTCCGCCCACCAGGCGATAGGGAATATTGGCCATCAGAAATTTTTCCTCAAACAGACGAGACTGGGCATTGGTGCGGTACAGTACGGCAAAATCGCTGTATTCCGCCCCTTCACGGACTTTCGCCCGGATATCGCCGGCCACGTATTCTGCCTCTTCAAAGGCGTTCATAAACTGCCGTAAATGAACCATCTCTCCTTCATCCCGCTCGGACCACAGGGTCTTTTTCTTACGGCCCCGGTTGTTGGCGATCACCGCATTGGCCGCTTTCAGGATGTTCTGGGTGGAACGGTAATTCTGTTCCAGCTTGATGACCCTTGCGTCGGGGAAATTTTTCTCAAAATCCAGGATGTTTCGGATATTGGCACCGCGGAACCGGTAGATGGACTGATCGTCATCACCTACCACGCAGAGATTTCTGTATTTTTTCGCCAGCAGATTCACCAGCGCAAACTGTGCCGTGTTGGTATCCTGATACTCATCCACCATCAGATAGCGAAAGCGCTCCTGATAGCTGTCCAGCACATCCGGCTGGCTCTGGAAAAGCTCTACGGTCTTCATCAGCAGATCATCAAAATCCAGGGCGTTGTTCTGCTTGAGCATCCGCTGGTAGGCCTTATATACCTTACTGATCACCTGTCCGTTCCAGTCTCCTGCCACACTCAGCTGATATTCCTCCGGCGAGATCAGCTCATTCTTGGCGGAAGAAATGGCAGAAAGCAGCGCACGGTCCTTGTACATCCGTGTATCCAGATCCATCTGTTTGATGATCTCCTTGATCACATGCTTCTGATCATCTGTATCGTAGATCGTAAAGTTTGTATCATACCCCAGCCGGTCGATAAACCGTCTGAGGATCCGCACGCAGGTGGAATGAAAGGTACTGACCCAGACGCTGCCGCCGTTGACGTCCGCCAGCTGGTTCACACGGTCTCTCATCTCTCCTGCTGCTTTATTGGTAAAGGTAATGGCCAGAATATTCCAGGGATTGACCTGCTTTTCGGTAATCAGGTATGCGATCCTCTGGGTCAATACTCTGGTTTTGCCGGAACCGGCTCCGGCTATGATAAGCAGAGGCCCTTCTGTACACTCTACGGCCTCCTGCTGCTGCGGGTTCAGCTGCATAAGATCCTCCTTAAGCTGCCCGAAAAACTCTCTGTCAGCAAAACAGATGTTCGAACAGCAGTACTATTATAGAGGAAGTAAAAAAAAAGTGCAACCGTTAGCTTGTCATAAGAGCGCAAAACTTATATAATAAGGATGTTTGACGGTAATTCGTACCGTATATGGATACTGAGAAAACCAGGGGGTACAAAACGATGAGTAAAAAAATACAGTCTGCTGCTATGGACCGATTGTTCGATGGGATCTTAAGCCTGAAGACTAAAGAAGAGTGCTACACCTTTTTTGAAGATGTCTGCACGATCAATGAGCTTCTCTCTTTATCCCAGCGTTTTGAAGTAGCCGAGATGCTTCGCAATAAAGTCACCTACACAGAGATATCCGAGAGAACCGGAGCCTCCACTGCCACCATCAGCCGTGTAAACCGCTGTCTGCAGTACGGAAACGACGGTTATTCTCTCGTGCTGGACAGACTGAACGAAACAGGCAACAAATAACATATTTCGAATGTTGTGTTTGTAACCGCTTGTTTCTGTCTGTTCATAACAGATAAGTATCTGTTCAATATCTTCACAGATACACTATTTTCACTTACAGAAAGGAAAGACCTATGACAATCAACGAAAAAGCACTGAAGCTTCATGAAGAATGGAAAGGCAAACTGAGCACTGAGCCGAAAGCTCCCGTAAAGACCCGTGAGGATCTGGCTCTGGCTTACACACCCGGTGTTGCTGAACCCTGTAAAGAGATCGCCAAGAATCCGGAAAAAGCTTATGTATATACGATCAAGCAGAATACCATCGCCGTTGTTTCCGACGGAAGCGCTGTTCTGGGTCTCGGCAATATCGGTGCCAAAGCTGCCATGCCGGTTATGGAAGGAAAAGCTGTCCTGTTTAAGGAATTCGGCGGTGTTAACGCTGTGCCGATCTGTCTGGACACCCAGGATACCGAAGAGATCATCAAAACCGTGATCAACATCGCTCCGGCTTTCGGCGGTATCAATCTGGAGGATATTTCCGCTCCCCGCTGTTTCGAGATCGAGACCAGACTGAAAGAGGTTCTGGATATTCCCGTCTTCCACGATGATCAGCATGGTACAGCCATTGTTGTACTTTCCGGTATCATCAATGCCCTGAAGGTTGTAGGCAAGAAAAAAGAAGACTGCAAGATCGTCGTCAATGGTTCCGGTGCTGCCGGTATCGCCATCACCAAGCTTCTGTTAAGCTATGGTTTCAAGACTATCACGCTGTGCGATTCCAAGGGTATCATCAGCGCAGACAACGACAACTTAAACTGGATCAAAAAGGAAATGGCTGAGGTGACCAACCTGGAGCACAAACACGGTACACTGGCTGACGCCATGGTAGGTACGGATATCTTTATCGGTGTTTCCGCTCCCGGCTCTGTGACACAGGACATGGTTCGCAGCATGAATAAGGATGCCATCATTTTCGCCATGGCCAATCCCATTCCGGAGATCATGCCCGACGAAGCCAAGGCTGCCGGCGCACGTATCGTAGGTACAGGCCGCAGTGACTTCCCGAACCAGGTAAATAATGTAGTCGCTTTCCCGGGTATCTTCCGCGGCGCACTGGAAGGACGTGCTCCCCAGATCACCGAAGAAATGAAGCTGGCTGCCGCTCTGGCTATCGCCGGTCTCGTATCTGATGAAGAGCTCAGCGAAGATTATGTTATGCCGGAAGCTTTTGATCCCCGTGTGGCTGATGTTGTAGCTGACGCTGTCAAAGCGCTGATCAAATAATGTTTTCCTTTGGCGATAACCGGCGCTACTATGCGCTGGACACATATTTGCAGAATACTTTTGGCCAGAAAGTTTACAAACTGGCCCTGGACGGCGGTATGAGCTGTCCCAACCGGGACGGTACTCTTGGCACCGGCGGCTGTATTTTCTGCAGCGCAGGCGGTTCCGGAGATTTTGCCGCCAGCAGACATCTGTCGGTGACACAGCAGATCGATGCACAGATCGCTGCCGCCCGGCAGAAGACGGTGAATTCCGCCACATCCTATATTGCGTATTTTCAGGCGTATACGAACACGTATGCGCCTTATGCAATCCTGGAAAAGCTGTTTACGGAAGCCATATCTCATCCTATGATATGTGCGCTGTCCATTGCGACCCGTCCGGACTGTCTGCCGGAAGAAACGGTAGAACTTCTCTCCCGCCTAAACCGCAGCAAACCGGTGTGGATCGAGCTGGGACTGCAGACAATTCACGAAGAAACGGCCCGCTATATCCGCAGGGGCTATTCTCTGTCCTGTTTTACCGATGCTGTGGCCCGGCTGAAAGCTGCCGGGATCTCGCAGATCATTGTCCATACGATTCTGGGACTTCCGAAAGAAACGGATGACATGGTGCTGCAGACGATCCGTTTTCTCAATACGCAGCCTATTCAGGGCATCAAGCTGCAGCTTCTGCATATTTTGCGGGATACGGATCTGGCCGATGACTATGCCCGGGGGGATTTTGAGGTATTGACGCAGGAACACTATATTGATCTTCTCATCCGATGTCTGGAACAGCTGTCACCGGAAACGGTTATTCACCGTCTTACCGGAGACGGGCCGCGAAATCTTTTGATCGCGCCGCAGTGGAGCCTTAGAAAACGCAGTGTTCTCAACGCTCTCCAGCATGAGCTGAAGATTCGGAATACCTGGCAGGGCAAATATTATTCTCGTTAATGTTTGAAAAGGAGTATTCGTTTTATGACGGAAGCTTTAACACTCTATAAACTGATCGTTCTCTACACGCTGGATAAGGCGCGTATGCCTATGACCAATGCCCAGATCTGTGATCTGATGCTGGACAAGGAGTATACGACTTATTTTCGTGTGCAGGAAGTGTTGTCTGAAATGGAAGAAGCGCATCTGATCCATCCGGAAAAGATCCGCAATGTGACGCAGTATACGATCACTGCGGAGGGGGAAAATACGATCGACTTTTTCTCCCATCAGATTTCTGCGCAGATCCGGGAAGAGATCGATGAATATTTAAAGGATCATGCCATTGAGCTTAGAAATACGGTTTCTCATCCGGCGGATTATGACCGGAATCCTTATCAGGAGTATACGGTGAATTGTCGTATGCTGGAGAAGGGGCAGGAGATTTTTGCGGTTTCTTTTTCTGTGCCTACGGAGGAGGCGGCGAAGAGGGCCTGTGAGAACTGGGAGAAGGTGCATGAGGAGATTTATGCGGATCTGCTGCACAAGATTCTTTGATTGAGATGCGGCTTCGCGAATCTATGTTGTGAAGGTCAGAAAAAGGGAGGGACCCTATATCACTGAAAATTGTCGCGCTCCGCCTGCGCGCGCGTCGAGCCTGTAGTCTCGACCTGCGTGCTCGAAAAGTCGCTTGAAATTTTCAGT
>JAEDOO010000103.1 GCA_016301965.1 Lachnospiraceae bacterium
CAACCGCTGAATCGTACTCCACAATCCGCTGCCCTTAGCCTGACTGGTCACGGACATACCTAATACCCCCAGACATACCAAAGCAAGCACCGCAGCCCACCGAATCATCGAAGAATAACTGCGCTTTCTCGTTTTCTTACGTTTCTTACCTTCTTTGTCTTCAGCACTCTCAGCAACTTCAGCTTCAACCGCAGTATTACCGCTCCCTGCGGCATCACGCACTTCCACATCCTCATCATCCAAAAGTCCCTGCGCCGCTGCAGCCTCAAGTATCCTCAACCGCAGAGCCTCTTTTCTCTCCTCATCCACCTCATAAGAGGACGCAAGTGCTTCCTCTTCCAGCATTTTTCCATCTTCCTCGAAGATTCTCTTGAAGTGCGATGAAGCCTGCGGATCGTCTATATTTTCTATATTTTCTTCTGTCAGATCTATTCTGTCTGTGAGCTTATCTTTATCCATAGAACTCCCGTCTCCCCGCTTCTGTCCTTGACATTTAAGGATGCGGGGAACATAATAAAACTGTTGCCATACAAAGAATGATTCAGGAGGTACTTCATGAAACATATCGTTCTCACCGGCGGAGGAACTGCCGGTCACGTTACGCCAAATATTGCCCTGATCGGCCGGCTCAAGGAGCAGGGCTATCAGATTTCCTATATCGGTTCCTACAACGGTATCGAAAAGACACTCATCGAAGAACTGGGGATTCCTTACTACGGTATTTCCTCCGGAAAGCTTCGCCGTTACTTCGACCTGAAGAATTTTACGGATCCTTTCCGTGTACTTAAAGGGTTCTCCGAAGCCCGCAAGGTGTTAAAGCAGCTGAAACCGGATGTGGTTTTCTCCAAGGGCGGCTTTGTTACCGTTCCCGTAGTGGTTGCCGCCGGTCGGTTAAAGATCCCGACGATCATTCACGAATCGGACATGACCCCCGGTCTGGCCAACAAGCTGTGTATCCCCTCTGCGGTAAAAGTCTGCTGTAACTTCCCGGAGACCAAAGCCCATCTGCCCGAAGGCAAGGCTGTGGTAACCGGTACCCCCATCCGTCAGGAACTTTTGCAGGGCGATGCCGAAAAGGGCCGCGTTTTTACCGGATTCACCACAGAAAAGCCGGTACTCATGATCATCGGCGGCAGTCTGGGTGCCCAGGCGGTCAACGATGCCGTGCGCCGCATCCTGCCTCAGCTTCTGGAAGACTTCCAGGTGGTACACCTGTGCGGCAAAGGAAAAAAGGACGACACCAAGGATGGTCTCAAGGGCTATGTACAGTACGAATACATTGAAAGTGAACTGGCTGACCTTTTTGCCATGGCGGATATCGTGATCTCCCGTGCAGGCGCCAACGCCATCTGTGAGCTGCAGGCGCTTAAAAAACCCAATCTTCTGATTCCGCTGTCTGCCAATGCCAGCCGCGGTGACCAGATCCTGAACGCCCGTTCTTTTGAAAAACAGGGCTTCTCCATGGTTCTGGAAGAGGAAGCCATCACAGACAACGTGCTGCTAAAAGCCGTACACGATCTGTATGCCAACCGGGAGACCTACCGTCAGGCCATGGAAAATGCCCCGGGCCAGGATTCCATCTCAGTGATCTGTGATCTGATCGCCAGCTGTCAGAAATAGCCTTCCTCTCGGGGGAACCTTTCTTTCAGCCATTTTCTTGCACGATAGAGCCTGTTGCGCACATTGTTCGGCGTAATGTCGTACTGCGCAGCAAGCTCTTCTGTTGTTCTTCCCTCAATTTCTATCCCGATCAGAATCTCCATGCCCCGGGGATCGTGTTCCCGCAGAGCATCCAGAACCTTCCGGCCATGTTCCCGACGCAGAATCTGTCGCAGCGGATCTTTGTCCATGGCTCCTTCCCGCTCTTCTTCCCCGATCGGTTCCGTCTTTATCACATCCAGTTTCAGTTTTCTCCGATAATCCAAAGCTGCGTTTCGTGTCACCCGAAGAAGCCAGAAACGGATCTCCTGCGGATCGATACCCTGCCCGCTTCGCAAAAATTTAATAAAGACCTCCTGACAGACATCCTCGCAAAGTCTATCGTCATCGATGATATTTTTAGCCGTTGCCATCACCAGGCGATAGTGTTCATCATAAATGCGATTAAAGTCCTGATTATCCACAGTCTGTCATCAAGCCTCCATCCTTGCCTGCACCTTGGCCAGCACTTCTTCTTTCGTTGCCTCGTCCAGTTCTTTTGTTTTCCAGCCAAAGCCTGCATCATCACCGTTATACCGGGGAATCAGATGCATGTGAAAATGAAATACGGTCTGGCCCGCCGCTTCTCCATTGTTCTGCACAATATTAAAACCGTCACAGCCCAGTGCCTCTGTCATGATACCGGCCATTTTCTTTGCCAGTACAATGGCTTTTGCCGCCAGTTCTTCCGGAATTTCATAAATATTCGCATAATGTGCCTTCGGCAGGATCAGCGCATGGCCTTTGGCGGCCGGACCAAGATCCAGAATCACCCTAAAATCCGCATCCTCGTACAGGGTTGCACTGTCCCAGATTCCATTGGCAAGATTACAGAATACACAATTCTCCATTTTTACTTCTCTCCTTTACATATAAGATATTTTTATTATATACACACAACAGCTGTGAATATGTCGAATTTTGTCGAACGAATATGATTGCGTTTCTACCGCCTATCGGTGTACACTTTGTTAAAAACGACAAAAGTATACCGCAGGAGGCGTTTTATGCTGACACCCAAAGATTATGAGAAACTCAACCAATTTTATGAAGAAAACGAGGTTTTCCGGGAACTTTTTCAGGCTATCGAAAAAGATCATATGCTGTCTTTGTCCAAGATATCTCACGAAATCCGCAATCCCGTCACACTGATCAACGGCTTTCTGCAGCTTCTGGCTTCCGATCATCCGGAGGTACATACCTGGCGCTACTGGGATGACATCATGGAAAACATGGCATTTCTGCGCCAGCTGCTCACGGAGCTTTCCCAGTACAACAACGCAGGCGCACTGCATTGTAAAGAAGAAAGTCCCTACCAGCTCCTTAACAGTGTCATTGCCTCTTCCACACCGTCTCTTGCGGAAAAGGATATTACCATTTCCCTTAAAAAGCTGGCACCGATCCCCACATTCCTGCTGGACGGCACCAAACTGAAAGAAGTCTTTTTTAATCTTTTTCGCAATGCGGCGGAAGCCATGCCCGAAGGCGGTGAAATTCACTGCACCATCGACTGCGATGGAGAGCAGGTGACCATCAGCATCGCCGACACAGGAAGCGGTATTCCCGAAGAATATATGAATGATCTCTTCGAAGCTTTTGTCACCCACAAAAAGGATGGCAGCGGTCTCGGTCTGGCCATTGCGCGCCAGGTCATCAAGGCTCATCAGGGAAAAATCTCTGTCACCTCCACCGAGGGACAGGGCGCAAAATTTACGATCGTACTTCCCATTCTGTACTGACCTTCTTTCTATACAAAAGCACACAGAGCACAAAGCCACCCACAAACCCGCCCACATGGGCGTAATTATCTACACCGACGCTGACCATTCCGTTGTATATGGAAAGGGCCGCCAGAATGACCATTTTTCGCACAGTCAGTGTTCCCAGACGTCCTCTGTTTCGCAGCACAATATACAAAAGAGCCCCGGTTACGGCAAACACGCAGCCGGAGGCTCCGGCGGATACATAATACTCTCCGGACGCATAGGCATGCGCAAAAGAGGCAATACTGCCCGCCAGTCCGCCGCCCAGGCAGATCAGGCCATACTTCAGATGCCCCGTCAGCTGTTCCAGCGTATCTCCCAGGAATAAAAGAACGATCATATTATTGCCCAGATGGACGATGCCAAAATGCAGAAACATGCAGGTAAACAGGCGAAAATACTGTCCATCCAGGATATACGGCAGCCAGGATGCGCCCCAGTTGACCATATGCTGCGTATCTTCGCTGCTTCCTGTCAGCTCCACCAGAAAGAACACCAGCACATTTACGGCCACAATGCACAGATTCACGTACCTCTTTGGCCCCTGCAGGATACGGTCTATTGCATCCCCTTCAAAGGAACTCTGCTCCATATTCCGTCCTTTCTCTGTCTCTATCATAATTTCCCATAAAAAACAGGAGAAGAAACATATATTGCTTCTTCTCCCACGATTATAACCACTTTTTTAGTAAAGTACAAGAATCAGAACAAAGAAACGAAGCTTTTTTCTCCTTCGCTTCAGGATAAGCTGCCGGACTTTTCTAACGCTTCGCAAAAGGTTCCTTTGACATCACTCCAGTTTTCTTCCGCATACGCGATCAGCTTTTCGCCCTGTTCCAGCGACATTTCCGGGAACATAAGATACAGGCTGTGAGAACCGTATTTTTTCACCAGTCTGTCACAGTTCTTGATCCAGTCCTCAAATTCTCCCGTATACACTTTGATCCAAAGGGATTTACCTGCAGCAATCGCCTTGTCATAGATCACATCCCAATCCTCTAAGGTTCCATCCGGTCCGGCATCGCCGCTTGTCCACTGCAGAGCATCGATGCCATCTATCTCCATCAGGGCATCCATATGGCGGATGCATTCCTTACCATCCAGGTGATACAGCACATGATCTGCATGCTTGCACTGCTCAACCAGAGACGGCTGGATAAACTCTCGGAAGGTATCCGGACCGATCATTGCAGAAGAGTCACACTGCAGCTTAACCGTTTTTCCCGGTCCCCATACCTGGAATACAGTATAGGAGTTTCCACCTTCATCGTCCTTGACAATATCGTAGAATCTGTCAAAATACTCATAATATAATCCGGTAACCTGATCGACACGTTCGTGGATGGTGTCCTCTTCGTCCATCAGATCATACATGATCTCCTGAGCGCCCCGCATAGAGGAAAGTGTATCGATATTCTCCATTAAGTCCGGCATATCCACGTAGAAATCATCACCAGCTAATTTTTTGCACTGCTTTGCCAGTTCGATATGTTTCTTAAACCACATGTTGTCCGGATCAAATTTGAACTCCGGTACATCTTCCCAATCCTCCAGGCACGGAATAAACCAGATGGTATCTTCGTTAAATCCAATATCGCATCCAAGATATGCTGCCAGAGAACCAGGGCCAAAGTCAATATTCAGATTCGGGAAACTCTCCCCAAGGAATTCATGATGTTCGCAAAAATAACGATAACGAGCTACCATTCTCTCTGCATTCTGATATTTATCTTCCATGTCTGTCCAGTACAGTTCCTCGGGAAGGTCATAATATCTTCCCTGGCAGATCTGCTCTTTGTAACTATCCGTTGCCGGTGTCCCGTCATAATATTTTTCAATATCCGGCTTACGGCAGATCACATGCATCAACGGTCTTCCTGTGTTGCAATGGTTCCAGTAATTTGTCCATTTTTCTTTGCATTTTGCCCAATCTTTTTTGTACCGGCTATGTTCAAGGTTCATTATCTTTACCCTCCCTGCGTTTTTTCTTAATCATACGTCAGGCAGCAAAGATTTTCTTCCATAATTCCTCTGACTTTATGTAGTATTTTCTCTTTTACTTACCTCCGGCCACAGGGGTCGATCCTGTATATCGTTTGTACATGCGGTAAAAATTGGACATATTTCTAAAACCGCAGGACATGGCGGCATCGACCACGGTATACTCACCCGTATCCAGAAGTTCTTTGGCCTTTTTTATTCTGAGACCGTTCACATAGTCACTGAATTTCTGCCCGGTAACTTTTTTGAAATACTGGGAAAAATAATTCGGGCTCATATAGGCCATTTCGGCAGCCTCCGTCAGTGTGAGCTTATCATCGTAATGCTGATTAATGTAATCAAAAACATTGGCCAGACGTTTGATCTCCATGGTCTTTCTTGTCAGCGAACGATCTGACTTATTTTCATCCTGAGAGAATCGGATGAGAAGAGTCAGGATTTTCAGTATGTTCGCCTTGATCATCAACTGGTATCCTACAGGATGTGCTTCATCTTCTGCGGATATTTCCATCAACAGATGATAAATATCCTTCGTGACCTGTTCAGAGGAAGAAAGAACATTTTTAAAATTTGTTCCTCTTTGCAGAAACGGTTCAAGATAGTCGTAATCCAGTAAAGAAAAACCATTCGCAATCAGCTCCGGCTGAAAGACCATAACCAGCAGTTCCAGACTGTCCTCCACCGTCCAGCCATGGGGTTCAACGTTGTTGAACAGAATAATGTCGCCATCGGATACCTCATAGACATCTCCATTCACATAATATCTGCCTTCCCCATGGATCATATAGGTAATCTCAAAACAGGAGTGCCAGTGATAATGATCCGGACAATTGTCTTTTGCAGTTAATACTCTGTGTTCAATACGAAACGGGAACGCCGACGGCAGCGCGATTTCAGACTTTGTAATGATCATGTTGCACCCCTTTTGTTGACTCTAAAGAATAAGCCGGACTTTTGGTAAGCTCCTGCCCTTGTCTGTATTATAAAGTAGTTTCTCAATATGTCAATTGTCCGGCCGCGGTAACTGAGGTGCATTTTTCTTACCTGAACACACACCGTACATCCGCAAAACAGATCTCATCCTCTCTTTCCAGATGTCTGGCCTGCCCGCCATCCAGTAAGTTTCCATTCAATCGTGTTCCATTCCGGGAATTCAGATCTTCAAGATAATATTCTCCCTCCTGACAAAAGATCCTGGCATGAAGGCGGCTGACTGTCGGTCTGTCCAGACAGATATCCACCTCAGTCCGGTGTTT
>JAEDOO010000104.1 GCA_016301965.1 Lachnospiraceae bacterium
CCCTGCCCTCTATATATTCCCTCCTACGCTCCGTCTGCGCGCGCGTCGAGCCTATGGTCTCGACCTGCGTGCTCGGGAAGTCGCTAGGGAGGGAATATATAGAGGGCAGGGTGGGATGCTTTTCTGCCATTTACTTTGTTGGTGAATTTAGTGTGTTAATTGTATTTCTGGATCTGGTGTTCTATCAGGTTCCAGAAGCCTTCGGTGTTGAGGTTGACGGCTACGTGGCAGTTGGGTTTGAGGCCGGTGGTGTTGTAGTAGTCGCAGTAGGTGCGGCCGTAGCCTTCCTGGGTGGAGGTGTCGATGGTGACGTTCATTTCACGGAAGGTGATCAGGTCGGGCTGCTGGAGGATGGCGACAGCCACGGGGTCGTGTACGGGGGCTTTTGGCATGCCGTAGGCGCGATTTTCGGCTTCGCAGTAGGGGATCATGAGGTCGTGGAACAGTTTGGCTGCCGGGTTTTTGTGGGCGCTCATGCGGGTTATGGTTTCGGCATCGCAGAGGGCCTTCAGTGTTACGTCGAGGCCGGCCATATAGAGGTCGGCGCCGCTGGTGAAAACGATTTTGGCGGCTTCTGGATCGGCGTACATGTTGAATTCGGCTGCGGGGGTTACGTTTCCAAGGGTCATGGAGCCACCCATGAGGACGATTCTGTCGATGTGGGACAGGACCGTGGGGGCAAGGCGCAGGGCCATAGCGATATTGGTCATGGGTCCGGTGACCAGAAGGGTCACCGGTTCTGTGGCTGCCAGCAGGGTTTTTACGAGCCAGTTTACGGCATGTTCTGTTTCCTGGTGTTTCGGCATGCACTGTTCGTCAAAACCGTCCAGGCCGGTGTCTCCGTGAATTTCCGGTGCAATGACGGGTGCGCGAAGAAGAGGTCTTTCACATCCCCGAAATACAGGAGCTTCTATACCTAACCAGGCGCTCAGGCGCTGGGCGTTATTGAAGGTATGGGATACCGTGTGGTTTCCAGCCACAGTTGTAATGCCCAAAAGTTCATAATTCTCGTCTTTTCCCAGCATCATCAGCGCTATAGCATCGTCTCTGCCGGGATCACAGTCCATGATCAATGGTTTTTTCATATTTACCTCTCACTAAATAACCTTATGCGTTCATTGCAATTCCCGTATACAACTGGTAATATTTACCTTTCTGAGCGATCAGTTCTTCGTGATTGCCTCTCTCGATGATTCTTCCCTGTTCCAGTACCATGATACAATCACTGTTGCGGATAGTGGACAGGCGGTGAGCAATGACGAAGGTGGTTCTGCCTTTCATCAGTTTATCCATACCATCCTGTACCAGGCGTTCTGTTCGGGTATCGATGGAGCTGGTGGCTTCATCCAGAATCAGGATCGGCGGGTCCGCGATAGCTGCACGGGCAATGGCCAGAAGCTGTCTCTGTCCCTGACTCAGATTGGCTCCGTCATTGTGGAGTATAGTATTGTATCCTTCCGGCAGACGGGAGATAAAACCATCTGCATTGGCCAGTCTGGCAGCTGCATAAACTTCCTCATCGGTAGCATCCAGTTTTCCGTAACGTATGTTTTCCATAACAGTTCCTGTAAACAGATGCGTATCCTGCAATACAATACCCAGAGAACGGCGAAGATCAGACTTTTTGATCTTATTTATGTTAATGCCGTCATAACGGATTTTTCCATCCTGAATATCGTAAAATCGAGTAATTAAGTTGATGATCGTTGTTTTTCCGGCACCGGTAGAACCAACGAAAGCAATTTTTTGTCCCGGAGTGGCATACAGGTCGATATCATGCAGGATGGTCTTTTCGGGCACATAACCAAAATCAACATCTCTGAAATGCATATCTCCCTTTAATTCCACATAATCAGTGCCGCTGCCATCCTGATGGGTGTGTTTCCAGGCCCACATACCGGTACGTTCTGATGTTTCCTGAAGATTTCCATTGCTGTCTTTCTGCGCATTGACAAGTGTAACATATCCATCATCCACCTCCGGTTTTTCATCCAGAAGCTTGAAAATACGGTCTGCTCCGGCAAGTGCCATAACGATGGCATTGAGCTGCTGGCTGATCTGGTTGATGGGCATGTTAAAGCTCTTATTAAAGGTCAAAAAGCTTGCCAGTTTGCCCAAAGTCAGTCCGCCGAAACCTCCGATGGCCATTGCACCGCCGACGATGGCAATCAGTACATAACTGATATTGCCGATCTGGGCATTAATGGGCATCAGGATATTGGCAAAGGTATTGGCATTTTTTGCACTGTCGAAAAGCTGGTCGTTCAGTTCATTAAAATGGTCAATGCTCTGCTCTTCATGGCAGAATACCTTGATAACTTTCTGACCATTCATATGTTCCTCAATATAACCATTGACCTTGCCCAGATCTCTCTGCTGTGCCAGGAAGTAACGGCCGCTGAGTCCGGCTACATTTTTTGTCACAAACAGCATAACTATTACCATGGCCAGGGTAACGCCCGTAAGCGGTATACTAAGCTTTATCATGCAGATCACTACACTGACGATCGTCACAGAACTGTTGACAAACTGCGGTATACTCTGGCTGATCATCTGACGCAGTGTATCAATATCGTTTGTATAGATCGACATGATATCACCATGGGAATGGGTATCAAAGTAAGAGATCGGCAGGGACTCCATATGAGCAAACATGGCATCTCTGAGATTTCTCAATGTTCCCTGGGTAACCACAACCATGATCTGATTATAGATCAAAGCAGACAACACACCCAGAAGATAAAATCCTGCCACACGCACAATTGCTGCGGTCAGCGGTCCGAAATCGGGATTCTGATTGCCAAGCATCGGAACGATATACACATCGATCAGCTGCTGCATGAACATGGTACCCTGCACGTTACAGAGAACACCCACAAAGATCAGCACAATGACCACGCACATCTGCGGTCCGTACAGATGCATCAGATACCCCATCAGCCGGCCGAAAATCTTTCCGGGATTTTCAAGTTTCGGTTTCGGACCACGGTTTTTCGGGCCCGGGCCTTTAAATGTTCTTGCTTTTTCTTCTGCCATTACAGTGTACCTCCTTCCTCAATATCAAAATCTCCGGATCCGGAAGTCTGGGATTCGTAGACATCACGATAAATCGCATTATTTGCCAGCAATTCCTCATGGGTTCCGTAACCATTGATCCTTCCATCCTCCAGAACAATGATATGGTCCGCAGACTCAATACTGGAAACTCGCTGCGCAATAATGATTTTCGTGGTGCCTGGAATATGGGTCGCCATCGCTTTTCGAATACGGGCATCCGTTGCCGTATCTACGGCACTGGTACTGTCATCCAAAATAAGTACTTTCGGATTTTTCAACAGCGCTCTGGCAATACACAGACGCTGCTTCTGTCCGCCGGAAACATTGGTACCGCCCTGCTCGATATAGGTATCGTAACCTTCCGGCATTTTTTCGATAAATTCATCGGCACAGGCCAGACGACAGGCTTCTTTGCATTCCTCATCGGTGGCATCCTTGTTGCCCCATTTCAGGTTGTTCAGGATCGTGCCGGAAAACAGAACGTTTTTCTGTAAAACCATGGCTACATTATTACGAAGGGTCTCCAGATCATAAGTACGGACATCCTTACCACCAACGTATACAGTGCCCTCCTCCACATCATACAGGCGGCTGATCAGGTTCACCAGACTGGATTTGGAAGAACCGGTACCACCGATAATACCGATGGTCTCTCCGGATTTTATATCCAGATTGATGTTCTGGAGTACATACTGTCCGCTGCCTTTTCTGTAGGAAAAGCTCACATGGTCAAAGCGAATGCTGCCATCTTCGATTTCAAAATCCGGATTTTCCGGATTGACAAGATCTGCTTTCTCCTCAAGAACCTCTGCCACACGCTTCGCGCTGGCTCCACTCATGGTGATCATAACAAATACCATGGACAGCATCATCAGACTCATCAGGATATTCATGCAATAGGTCAGAAGGCTCATCAGTTCACCTGTGGTCAGAGTATTCTGTACGATCATCTTGGCACCCAGCCAGGAGATCAGAATAATACAGGTATAGACGGTCAGCTGCATAATGGGCATATTGGCCACAACGATACGCTCTGCCCGGACAAACATGCGATAAACATTCTCGCTGGCCTTGTGAAAACGGTTCTTTTCATAGTCTTCCCGCACATAGGCTTTGACTACACGGATAGAGGAGACATTTTCCTGTACACTGGCGTTTAGATCATCATATTTTTTAAAGGTTGCCTCAAAATATTTTGCTGCCTTCGGCACCATGATACAGAGAACTGTCCCCAGAAAAAATACTGCGATCAGATAAATTGAGGCCAGCCGTGCATTGATCAGGAAAGCCATGATCATAGCCGTAACCAGACTGATGGGTGCCCGGACAAACATACGCAGGATCATCTGATAAGCATTTTGCAGGTTCGTTACATCCGTGGTCATACGGGTCACCAGACCGGCAGTGCTGTACTTGTCAATATTGGAAAAAGAAAAGGTCTGAATATTTTCATACATGGATTTCCTTAAGTTTCTGGCAAAACCAGCGGATGCCTCCGCACCGAATTTACCGCCCAGCACACCAAACAGCAGGCCGCAGAAAGCTGCCACAACCATGATTGCGCCAACTTTATAGATATGCGCCATATTGCCGGCATTGACCCCATCGTCAATAATGGATGCCATTAAAAGAGGTATGAACATCTCAAAGATAACCTCCATAATCATACAAAGAGGTGTAAGAATAGATACCTTCTTAAACTCTTTGATCTGTCCCATAAGAGTTTTCAGCATGTTATCACTCCTTTACATTTTGCTTGATTTTATTTAAAACACGGATAAATATGCATAATTCTTCATCCGTGATGTTTTCCCGATACATCTGTTCATCCAACCGAAACTGAGTTCCCATTTTGTCTTCATATTCCCGTCCCTTGTCCGTAAGGACCAGTTTTTTAAGACGGGCATCACGGGGAACACTGATTCGCTCGATAAAACCTTTTTTTTCCATCAGCTTGATAATACCGGCTACTGTGGATTTAGTAATCCCGAATTCTTTCTCAATATCTTTCTGGAAAATATCTTTATCCTGATTCAGCACGAGATACTTTACGATCCATCCGTTCATCACCGTTACCTGGTCGTAACCGTATTTACGACCCTGCGCCAGCATGTTCCGAAAGATCAGATTATCCAGTTCATGTATGGCTTTGCCCAGATGAAACTCTGCCGAATTCTGCTGCATGTCATGGTCACCTTTACACACGGTAAAATCACCTCCCTCTTAAGTTCGGGCATATATTGTTCGGGAACGAACAATTCGTTTGCGAACTTAATTCTAGGACAGTTTTCCCCTATTGTCAATTATGTTTTTATCTATTTTCACTGAATTTTCACATGTACAGTTTCGACTTCATCTGTCTCCCATGTCGTAACAATATCTTTCTCGCACCAAGAAGTAAAAAAAGTCAGCTAAAAAAGTGGAAGAAATCAGAGTAACTTCTGATTTTCAACTTTCTTAGCTGACTGTTCCCATTATTTAATATCATTTCCAGAGTATTACCGACGGCATCTGCATGAATAAAATCTATTATCGGGCAGCTTTACGCCTTCGTAAATTCGTAAATCGCTATTCCCGCTGCCAATGACAGGTTCAGAGAGTCGATATTGTCCGTATGGCGGATACGTACGCTCTGCCCTTCCTGAAGGAACTCATCCGGAAGTCCTGTGGCTTCGTTGCCGAAGACCAGAGAATACAGCTCTTCTTTATTTCTCTGCAGCTGATCCAGCCCCACAGAACCTTTCAGCATAAACGGATACATATTTCTGCCTTCGCCATACGCACTTTTGTACTCCGCAAAGCTGTCAAAATACTGAAAATTCAAGCGGAACAAAGATCCCATGGATGCCCTTACAGTCTTTGGATGACAGATGGCCGCTCCCGGACGAATAATAGCCAGATCCGGCAGCCCGAAACCTACTGCCGTACGAATGATCGTACCCAGATTTCCCATATCACTGGGATTCACCAGAACCACATGAGGGCGATCCATGGCAAGAACGCTCTCATGTTTCTTAAAAACACCCACAACCAGACAGTTCTCCTTGTCCCGGATCCGCTGGATGACTTTGTCGTTCTGCTCACAAGGAATCCCCTGTCTTTGACAGATGCTTTGCAGCTTATTGCGGATCGCATCTGAAGTCTGTGAATGATACAGTACTTCTATAGCTTCCTGCGGACGGTTTTCTATCAGTTCAAATGTGGGAAAAGGTCCGAAGCAATAGGAATACTCTGCTTTATCATTATATCTTTTATATGGTAACTGCATCACGACTCCTGTTTATTTCGTATTGGATTTGATAAAAAATCCGGTATACTGCTTACTGCCTTTTGTATACTGTACTTTGTACCAGACTCTGTTTTTGTTGTCTCTGGTAGTATAAATAACTTTCAGTTTCGCATTTTTCGGTACTTTTACCAGTGTCTTATAGGATGTACCTGCATACTGGCGAAGATTATCTGCCTTTTTAGCTTTTACTGTCTTGGGCGCACTGGCTGTTGTGCCGCCGGAACAACTGGTATACGCAGAATATCCTGTTCTGCCGCTGACGGTCTTGTAGGCTCTCACCTTATAATAGTAGATCGTATTTTTTTCCAGAGATTTTACAGT
>JAEDOO010000105.1 GCA_016301965.1 Lachnospiraceae bacterium
CGCTTTCTGCCGGTGCTTCGCTTGCTGCCGGTGCTGCGCTCTCTTCTGCTGCTGCGCTAGAAGCCGGTGCCTCGCTCTTAGGAGCTTCGCTGCTGCTGCCGCCACAGCCAGCCATCATAGTAGCCAACATAGCTGCGCTTAAGACTGTTGCTAAAACTTTCTTTTTCATTTTCTTCCTCCTTAATGTAGGTTCTTTTTTTGTATCGTATCATCGATACTAATTTCGTTCTTTAAAGCCCATGTTGTAAGCTCACATTTGCGCTGCAACAAGTTCTTTTTACAAGTTCATCTTACCATACTTCTTTTTTTTTGCATATTGTTAAAAAAAAATTCATTTAAACGTTTAAAATTTTATTTTATGCCCAACTTTGAAAATCTTGACGGCGATACCTGTTTAACAATCATTTTATACGATGATCTTATCCAGTGTTTCCAATGCGCACTGCACCATATGCTGACCAAGCTCCATACTGGTCTCCACAGAATTCTTCGCAAACCATTCTGTATTTTCTTTTGTTTTTTCAAGATCCACATGGTCCGGATACAGCGCATACATCAGACTGGATTCAAATTTTCCGGCATGATCAAACCCACCACATTTGTGCTGTGCTTCTGCTGACAATAAGGGAATGACTTTTATATAAGAAAAAGGATCGTCTCCAGAGCCCAGATTCTCATAATAATCTGCATAGTCATTGCTTCCCCACCAGCCCTTGCCTCTGGTCTCTTCCATATATTCCATGATCACCTTTTTTCCAGCCTTGTGACAGGCCAGGGTCATCGGCATGAGTCCGGCTTCTTCCGTCTGGTGATGGGCCACACAGTAGATATTCTTCACACCTCCATACACGAGAGATTTCAAAATACAATAGATATAATTCTCGTACGCATCCACATCCACATGTATCGTTCCCTTTTCCGGTCCGGCTACAGCATAGCTGGCCACACCATACCAGATGGGTGGACAGATCACCATTTCTTTCGTTTTTTCCAGTTCTCTAAGCACACCTGTGATCACCATCGTGTCAGTTCCACAGCTGGCATGAAGTGCATGATATTCGATGGTACCGATAGGAATGACAAAGGGAACCTTTCTCTTTTTTGCGTCTTCCAGCTGCTCATAAAACATATCTACCATCTGCATAATCTGATCCCACCTCTCAAATCAAAAATCTAACTCATACAGTGTACCGATCTCCGGTGACAATACGTCACATCCTGTTTCCGTAACGGCAATACCTTTCTCCCAGCGAACGCCAAAGGTATTGGTAGAAATAAAGGTATCGATCTGATAGCACATATTCGGCTTCAGCGCATACTCGGAAGAGGTCTCTACCCAGGGAGCTTCCACCTCGATCATTCCGGTTCCGTGCAGAGGACCGTATACAAAATTGTCTTTATATCCGTTATCCACAAAATACTGATAGAAATTCTTTGCGATATCGCAGGCCATCACTCCTGCCTTTACCTGCTGCTGGGTCCAGTTGTGAGCCTCAAGACCAAACATAACGATGTCTCTTCTCTTGCCTTCCAGTTTTCCAAGAATTACCGGATAGCCGATAGCTGCTGAATAGCCATCGATCTTAGCGGACAGATTCAGCTGAACGATATCTCCTTTTTCAAATTTACGATAACTGGAACGAGAGATTGCATGACGGGTAGATGCTTCTGAAAATACGTACATCGGCAGTCCCTCATATTCTGCACCATGCTCATACACTACCCGTTCTGCCACACCTACCATCTGCAGTTCTGTCATACCCGGCTGAATCTCACGGATAACCTGCTGGGAAGCAAGCTCTGCAATGCGATAACCTTCTCTCAGACAATTGATCTCATTGATACTCTTGATAGAACGAAGTTCTACCATAATGTGATCTGCGCGAACGATTTCTGCCTCCGGAAATGCATCTTTGATTCCTTCCATGATCACTACAGATGTGTCAAGCCAGCTGGCAACACCAATGCGGAGTTTCTTTCCTGTAATGCCAAGGGCGCGAAAAACATCGTGATATGTATCAGACTGTAACTCCGGATATGCCGGATCAGCACTCTCGCGGTACTCCTTTAACACAAAGATCTTCTCGATCTTGGACCGGTCAGCTGCAAATTCACGGCTCTCCGGTCCTACCATTAAAGCTGCTTCGCCAGTAGGTGCGATTGCAACACCACAACGCTCAAACAGCGGCCAGAAGCCTGAAAAATAACGTGCATTTGCATAATCAGCCTCATTTGAATTTACGATCAGTGCATCCAATCCCTCTCTTTTCAGTATCTCAGCTGCCCGCATTGCCCTTTCTCTGTACTCATGATCCGGAATTCTGATCGTTCCATGTTCTGCCATAATAATCGTCTCCTTTTCTTTTCCTTTTTTATGTTTTGTTTTTCTGTTCTTAATCGCAGCAGTAACCCGGTGTGGTATAAAAGGCTACAGCGCGGGGCTCTGCTCTTCCATACTGCGCAACCACAGGTTCGTCACTTTCCAGCATAATGGCATACTGTTCTTCAAAGGCTGCTGTATGTTCACCAAAATCTGCAGGATTATTGGTCCGCAGGCAGCGAACTCTCTCTGCTTCCACAGTGACCTCAATATCCTTTACCGGCGGTTTGTCCGTATAAAACAGCGTGATCTTAATATGGGCATCCTTTTCGCCTGCATTTGTGATAATGATGGACTCATGTCCCGGAATGATATTCACTCCCACCGGCGGGAGTTCTGCGTCAGGAAAGATCCACACTTTTTTTCCATATGCCATATCATTTACCTCCTTCAAAATAAAAAATCTGCTGCATATCCTGATAGAACTCGTCATCCCGGCCCATGGCATATTTTATAAAACAGGGCTTTGTGTGTGTCCACCATTCCTGTGTCACTGGATCCTCAGCCATCTTTTCCATATCCCTGTCATAATCTTCGCCAATATATTCGAAATAGGCAAATACCAGATCTTCCCGGATAAAAATAGAATAATTGCGCAGGTTGCAATCCTCGATGGTCCTTAGTACACCAGGCCAGGCATGGGCATGCAGGTCTTTGTATTCTTCAATTTTTTCCGGTTTCAGCCTGCCGATCTGACCAAAAATCTGCTTTTTCATTTGCTGCCTCCTACCCAGGCTATGCTAAACTGTATTGTTGCTTTGCGTCCTATGTGTTTGTGCATTTTGTATAGAATTATTCTATTATTTTCTGATTTTACTGTCAATAAAATCACTTTTTGTTTACCTCATTTAAATTAAAACGTTTCACTTTACACTGATTTTGTTTTTTGCTAAAGTAATTAAATACAAAGCGGCCTGCATTTACGAATTATAATTTAAGCGTTTACGCTTGTTATCCAGAAAGGACGATCTATGGCTACCATTCGCGATGTGGCACAGATGGCGGAAGTATCCATCGCCACTGTTTCCAATTATCTGAATCATACGAAACCCGTAAAAAAAGCCACGGCAAAAAAAATACAGCAGGCCATCGAGCTGCTGCAATATTCACCGAATTTATCTGCCCGAAGTCTGAAATCTAACGATTATCCTGATATCGGTGTGATTTTACCAAATCTGGACAACTCCTACTATGTACAGATCTTTCAGGGCATCGAAAATGGTTTTCAAAACAGCGGATATTTTACCAATCTGGCATTTTCATATGATATTCCGGATTTCGAGCAAAATATATTACGTGGTTTTCTGGAAAAACAGATTCGAGGCCTGATCATTTTGTCATGTCAACCGGATAATCAGGACTTTTTTTCCAGACATTTTTCTCCGGATACACGTCCTCTTGTACTGATCGACCGGGACATAGAGAATCTGTGTGCAAATTATATCTCTTTTGACAATTATTCCATGATATATCACATTACTGACGATCTTCTCCGGGAGGGGTCTTTGCAGCCTGTTCTGATCACCGGTCCCCGGAAGTTTTCCTGCGAAGCAAACAGTATTCATGGCTTCGAGAATGCACTTACCCATGCAGGACTTTCTCTTTTGCCGGACAGCATTATACAGACAAATCTAAGCCGCGAAGACGGATTTCGAAAGACCACGCAGCTGTTGCGACGCCGAATCCCCTCAGCCATCATTACCACATCAGAATCACTGGCTTCCGGCATAATAGAGGGGCTGACACTGCACGGATATTCACAGGAGCAGATTCCCGTGTACACTCTTGGGGAAGAACACTGGAATTACCACACCCATTCCTTTGCCTCTTTTTCTTCTGCCAGACCCGCAATACGACTTGGGCAGACAGCTGCCAATCTCCTTTTACATCAGATGCGAGAGCCCCTGACCAGAGAATGTGAACGCATGATTCTGCAAACCACTTTCCCTGTCCATGAGAAAGGCTTTGCCTGTCCCATTGTAGCTGACCGCAAAAAAGTTCTAAAGCTCCTTATGGTTGATACGCCACAGGTTCATGCCTTTCTTGGTCTGATCAAAGATTTCGAAAATCAGTCTGGTATTTCCACCCGGATTACCATTCTTCCCCATCACCAGTTCTATGAATCGCTGATGGAAAAACATTCTGCTGCCCAGGATGCATCCTTTGATGTTTTTATGTATGATATTCCCTGGCTGTCATCTCTGGCTGCCGAAAATATTCTGGCGGACATCACGGAAGACATCCGTAAAATTGATACATCTATTTTTCTGCCGGATTGCCTGCAGTACTTCAGTGCTTTTCAAAACCGGTATTACGGTGTTCCTTTTATGTACGCTCCGCAGATCCTGTATTACAGAAAAGATCTTTTTGAAAACACAGAGCTCAAGGCACAGTATGAAAAACAGACAAATATCACACTGCGTCCTCCGCGTACCTGGAAAGAATTTAATACAATATCCGAATTTTTCACGCATCGCACCAGTGCGATTCCCTATGGAACCTCTATTCCTGCTGCCTACAGCGAATGTCTTGCTCCGGAAATCTATATGCGCATCCGTGCATTTGGCGGCCGGCTCTTTACTAAAGCAGGAGATATCTGTCTGGATGATCAGATCGCCTTACAGGCCTATGACAGTTTCCTTCACTCTGTACAGGCGGCAAAGCCGGACTATCGTTCGGCTACAGATGTGAGTGTCGTGCAGGACTTTCTGCAGGGAGAAACCGCTATGCTGATCACCTATCCTTCTTTCCTGACCGACGTCGTGGATCTTCAGAAAAGCAGTATGATCGGTTCGATCGGCTATTACCATATTCCCGGCCGCAGTCCACTGCTTGGCGGATGGAGCCTCGGTATCAGCAGCAGATCTGAACTGAAAACTGAGGCTGTAGAATTTCTGAAATGGACCTGTGAGCAGAAGACAGCCAACTACTTTGCTTTACTTGGCGGACAGACCGCCATTACCTCCACGTATACCAACGATGAACTGGTGAAACTGTATCCCTGGCTGCCGCTGTATTACTCCACCTATGCTTACACCCGCCCGGTTATCCCGCCCAGGCTGAAAAATCATAAAATTTTATCGCAAACAGACATTGATTCTGCTGTATGTGAAGAACTATACGCCGTTATGGATGGGAAACAGAATATACAGGATGCGCTGGCAGGAACGAAGCGAAGGTTGAGGGAGCTTCTTGAATCCTGTTGATCCTGAAGAATTTGGGGTTCGTCTGTCTGATCTGGCATATTAAATCCCGAAGATACTTGTATGATATTCCCTAAATAACATCCAGAGAGGACTGTGCTTCAACTGTCCTCTCTGGATGCTTACAGGCAAAATATATGGAATATCTGTTTCACATATTCCCAATCTTTCATTGCCCCATCAACATATTTCAACCCAAAACCGTCTTGCCCAAAATTATCCGCACCGTTTTCTCAGATATTTCCTCAATCTCAGAAATATCTTTTACAGGGTATCCCTTCAGATACATTCTGCGGATCGTACGCTCTCTTTCCGAGAGTGTTCCTTTCTGTATACCTTTCTGTATTCCCTGATTTTCAATTCTGTCTAATACTTCACACATCGTATGTACTCCTTCCATCTGTTCCTGACACGCATCTTCAAATCTTGTATCCCCAGTCAACACACTTAAAAGATGGAGCGTCTCCTGAACATGTCTGATTCTCCTTGGTTTTGGCCGATAATCTCTGTTTTTCCTCATCTGAACAAAATAGTCAGCCACTACCCAAAAATCACTTTCAAATTGATCCAGCTGCTCATCCGAAAGATAGGCAATTTCAAACAAATTGTATTTGTAATCACTGACATACATTTTCAATTCTTCCGGCACTGTAAAGCGTTCTTTCAAAGATTGTGATTTATTCCATCTTTTTTCATAATCAAAATGCAATACCAGTGTTAGAACCGGATATCTCTCTGAAGATTGTTTCTTTAATAACTGCGCCCTGTATTCTGCGCCATCATATCCCATAACTCTAAGCGGCATATCTACATCTGAATTCGTCTGGTTTTCCAGACCGATACATGCAATACATATATCTTCTTTTTTCCATTGTTTGAGTACATCCCGCTCTATTTCACGGAGTTTCCCATCTGTTTTGTATACTGCTCTGGGCTGTTTTTCCTCAAGTTCCTCATCCTTGAGGAGGTGTCTTCCCTGAAACAGTAAAACATTGATAATGTCTGCGAATACATC
>JAEDOO010000106.1 GCA_016301965.1 Lachnospiraceae bacterium
TATATTCTTCTCATAATCTCCTACAGCAAACTTCTCACCATATCGATCACTCATGGTCTGTCCCATACGATAGCAGACAGCCACTCCCGTATCCATATTGACGGCATACACATTTTCATAGGACATGGACAGCGCCAGAATGAGATTGTCCTGAGTAGCCAGCTGTTCTTTTTCCGCAGTAATCACCCGCAGTCCGCAGAGCACTTTTGCAAGTTTTCCTTCCCCGGTTCTTTCTACCGGAATAAAGCTGCATCTGTTCCAGCCACCCACGTTGGCCAGAAAATCCTGGATGATGATGGATTTGCCTCTAAGACGTGTATCCAGTGTATCCAGATCCAGAAAGATCCGCATGACCGGTTGATACTCATTTTCTACGTGCGTTTTTAGCAGCAGCTTCAGAGACTGTCTCGGGTCTCCGATCTGACCGTTCAGATGGTGCATGCTGTCCTGTGCGATCAGTTCCTGAAATGTATTTTCCTCGAGATCGATAAAATACATGGCAAAGAATACACTGCTCAGGGAGCCAATGATGGCCGTGTGCCGCTGTTCCGCTTCCAACAGAGCGGTAAGCTCTCTGTTGGTCTCCTGCAGCTTTCTCTGCGCTTCCAGTTCTTTGACCTTTGTTTCGTGAATGGACTGGGTCGCGAAAACCACATGGGTCAATTTACCCTGGGCATCTCTGTCACCTTCAATAAAAGAACACTGCCCCCAATGCAGCATATTGTCATGGCCCTCCGGAACAAACAGAGTGCTCTGGTACTGTTTTGAGATGATCCGGGTATCCTTCATCCGCTCATCCAGCGTAGACAGATCTGTAAACTCCAGCAATTCCTCCAAAAAATCGGGAGTTATCATATGATGACAAAAATAATTCAGCCGTTCCTGAGCATTTCCGGATGCCCCGATATGTGTACGTACCTCAGCAAGAGAGGAAAGTTCGGTAAACTCATTGGTCACCAGATCGATATAATACGCCGATGTATAGATCTTGCTCATCGACTGAATAATCTGATTTATTTCATGCTTATCCAACTCACCCATGATGCACCTCCAAATTTATTCGTGTTGGTTTCGTAATGATCAACCGAAAAATCCAGTAAAAAACAACCGGAAGAATCAGAAAGTTCACTTACACTGGCTCCTTTCGGGTCATTCAGCGAATGTCTCCTGGTCTCCGGTCAGTTATCCAGTTTCTTTTTATTAATATTTTAGTATAAACATGCACAAAGAACAATCACAAAGTTGTCTTTTTTAGAACGTGCGCACAAAAGCGCACAAAAAAACGCACAACATGGAGTGAAACATGTTGTGCGTTTTGCTTTATATAAGACAACGAAACAGGAAAAAAGAATTTGAAAGGGAAAGGAAGAAAAAAACCTGTTTCGTTATTCCTCAGTTGTACTCAGGACTCTTTCGTTTCCTGATGGTTGTACTATACTACTTTGACGTATAAAAGCATATAAAAAATCCTATTTTTTTACAAAATTCCGGGATGTTTTTCAATATTTTCTTTTTATACGATTCAGGAATCTATAACTGGCCAAACACGAAATCTCCGCTTTTTCCGCCGGATTTGCTGACCAGATGGATATTCTCAATCACCATGCCTTTATCGATGGCTTTGCACATGTCGTAAATGGTAAGCAGCGTAACACTGACTCCCGTCAGAGCCTCCATCTCCACACCGGTCTCGCCTTTCGTCTTCACCGTGCAGATCGCTGCAACCTCTCCCTTCTCCCGGTCGATTTCAAAATCCACACTGGCTTTCTGGATCATCAGAGGATGGCACATGGGAATCAGGCCGGAAGTCTGCTTAACACCCATTATGCCTGCCACCCGGGCTACACCCAGCACATCCCCCTTTTTCACATTGCCGGAAACCAGCGCTTCCATGATCTTTTCATTGACCCGGATGGTTCCCCGGGCTGTGGCCACACGCACTGTCGGTTCTTTTCCCGACACATCCACCATCACTGCATTACCATTATCGTCAAAATGATTCAATTTTTCTTCCATAGATCTGTTTCCTTTCCGCTGGCTCATTGCATTGAATTTTATCCATCATACTTTGCGGTGATTCTTCCTTGCGGCAATCCAGCGTTATACTCTTGCTGTTTATTCCTCGTCTTTTGCCCAACCGTAGGCACATTTCACAGCCTTATCCCAGCCTTTGATCCTTTTTTGGCGCTCATCCTCAGTGATCTGCGGCTCAAAGACTCTGTCGATTTCCCAGTTATGGCGAATGTCTTCGATATCCGACCAGTACCCTACGGCCAGTCCGGCCAGATAGGCAGCTCCCGTTGCCGTTGTCTCCACACAATGGGGACGATGCACCGGCACATCGCTGATATCCGCCTGTGTCTGCATAAGCAGATTGTTGGCGCTGGCTCCTCCGTCCACTTTCAGAGCACTTAAAGAGATACCGGAATCCTCTTTCATGGCTTTGAGCACATCGTTGATCTGGTAACAGATAGAGTCCAGTGTTGCCCGGATGATATGATTCTTATTTACGCCACGAGTCAATCCCAGAATGCTTCCCCGGGCATACTGATCCCAATGAGGTGCTCCCAGGCCTGTAAAAGCAGGAACCACGTAGCATCCGCCGCTGTCTTTGACCTTCAGAGCCATGTATTCCGAATCCATGGCTGAGTCAATGAATTTCAGCTCATCCCTGAGCCACTGGATCGCCGCTCCAGCCACAAAAACAGATCCCTCCAGGGCATACTGCACCTTACCATTCAGCCCCCAGGCAATGGTGGTAACCAGACCATTCTTTGAATATACCGGCTTGTCCCCGGTATTCATCAGCAGAAATCCACCGGTACCGTATGTACTCTTAGCTTCTCCTGCCGAGAAGCAGGTCTGACCGAACAGCGCTGCCTGCTGGTCGCCCGCCGCGCCGCCGATGGGAATGGGGCCGCCAAAGAACTGGGGATCACACTCTCCGTACACACAGCTTGAGGGCTTTACCTCCGGCAGCATGCACCGGGGAATATCCAATTCTCTGAGAATGTCCTCGTCCCATTGTAATGTCTGTATGTTAAACAGCATGGTGCGGGACGCGTTGGAGTAATCCGTCACATGCACCTTTCCCTTAGTCAGCTTCCAGATCAGCCAGGTCTCCACCGTACCGAACAGCAATTCTCCTCTCTCGGCCCGCTCTCTGGCTCCCTCCACACGGTCCAGGATCCATTTGATCTTCGTAGCGGAGAAATAGGCATCGATCACCAGACCGGTTTTTTCCCGGTAGGTATCCACCAGGCCTTTTTCCTTCAGGGAGTCACAGAACTCGGACGTTCTGCGGCACTGCCATACGATGGCATGATGGATCGGTGCTCCCGTGGTCTTGTCCCAGACAATGGCCGTTTCCCTCTGGTTCGTGATGCCGATGGCGGCAATATCCGCTGCACTGGCATGGATATTATCCATAGCCTTCTGGGCCACCTCCAGCTGGGTGGACCAGATCTCATCCGCGTCATGCTCCACCCAGCCGGGCTGCGGAAAATACTGGGTAAACTCCTTCTGTGCCACACTGCACATATTTCCCTGCTGATCAAACAGGATACAGCGGTTGCTTGTGGTACCGGCATCCAGTGCCATGATGTATTTTGCCATAATGTCCTCCCTTCAGTTCTGCCTCGAAAGTCCCTCTGTTAAATCGGATTCTCTGCAAATTCTTCTACTCTGTTCTGCACGATTCTCTGTATATTCTTTTACTCAGTTTTATTCTATTCTCTGTGAATTCTTCTACTCTGTTTTATTCAGTTCTCAGTAAATATCTCTGCTTACTGCACAAAATTACTCTTCATCTTCGGCACAGCAAAGTCCGGATGCTCGCCCTGCCAGGTCTCCTGCGGCATACAGGTCAGCATCCACATATCTTCCTCGGAGATCTCAAAGTCAAAGATCCGCATATTGTCCAGCATATGCTCCCTGGATCCCGATTTCGGAATGGGCATCACACCCTTCTGGATCAGGAAACGAAGGGAAATCTGTGAAAATGTCTTGCCGTATTTTTTCGCCATGCCATTGATGATGGGATTATCGTTCACCTTTCCTCTTCCCAGCGGTCCCCAGGCTTGCACCAGCATGTCTTTCTGCTGGCAGAATTCTCTCGCTGCCTCCTGAGAATAGCCGATGTGCATCTCCAGCTGATCCACCTCTGGCACGCAGTCGGAATTTTCAAAAATATTGTTCAAATGATGGGGAAGGAAATTGCTCATACCCAGATGACGGATCTTTCCTTCTTTTTTCAATTCTGTAAGAGCTTTCCATGTCTGCAGATCCCTTTCCTTCCAGTCCGGATCATCCTCACAGGGCTTTGGCCAGTGAATCATATAAAAGTCCAGATAGTCTGTCTCCAGACGCTCCAGCGTTCTGGAAAAAGCGGCTTTTGTCTCTTCGTATCCCATCTCGTCATGCCATGCTTTGGACGCGATCTGTACTTCTTGCCTGGGAATTCCCGTCTCCCGCAGAGCCTTTGCCAGATCTCTCTCCGTTTCATAGAAAGAGGCTGTGTCAAAATAGCGATACCCCGCCTCAACGGCATTTCTCAGTACCGCCACGAAATCCAGTTTTCCGGGATTATAGCAGCCAAACCCCAGCTTCGGCACCTTTGTGCCATCCTGCAGTGTATAGTATTCTCTGATCATTTCCCCAGACATAATATCCTCCTTATTTTCCGTATAGTTTTATAAATTCCTGATGTGCTGCTTTGTTTCCGGCCACAATACCGCTTTTTGCCGTAAAATCCGGTGTGTTGCCATGTATATCCGTAAGTACTCCTCCAGCTTCCTGCACGATCAGCATCCCCGCCGCAAAATCCCAGGCAGACAGCTGCAGTTCAAAAAACACGCCGCATCGTCCACAGGCCACATAACAGAGATCCAGCGCAGCCGAACCGCTTCTTCGAATATCCAGGGCATGATCCATAACATCCAGAGCGATACGAAAAGATTCATCCCGAAGTTCCCGGTAATACGGTGACGTACCGAAAGCCACCAGGGATTGTTTCAGACCGTCTTTGCTGACATGGATGCATTTTCCATTGTGATATGCGCCCTCCCCTGCACGAGCTTCAAAAAAATCTTCCGTGAAAGGATTGTACACTGCTCCCCAGAGCAGCCTTCCTTCCCGGGCCAGTGCCACGGATATGGCACTGTGACCGTAGTATTTGGTGAAATTTGCCGTGCCGTCGATGGGATCTATGATAAACACATTTTTCCCCGATGTATCTGCCACATCTTCTTCCTCACAGAGAAAGGTGGCGTCTTCCATGATCTGCGAAAACGCATCGATCAGAAACTGCTGTGTTGCTTTATCGTATTTCGTCACCAGATTGGTGTAATCTGTCTTTTCTTCTGCCGATATTTCATCAGTCACCAGCAGACGTTTTCCGGCTTCAAGGATAGCCTGTCTGCACTGTTCCAGCTTCTGCTGCAGCTGTTCCATTCCGTCATCTCCTTTTTTAATTGTTATACTGATCACCGAATTACTTTGAAACCGCTGATTCTGTTCTGTTATCTACTCTTTCATTTTATACGGTTCTATTGTTTATCTCCTTCTCAGGCATCCGCCTCAGCTTTCTGTACACGGTAAAATACATTGTCAGAAAAGAAGCCATACCTCCCAGCAGATTGGAAATAGGCTCCGCCCGGAATACACCATCTACCATTTCTTATTTCACCAGCTTATCCATCCACTCTGCTTCCTTAAAACCTACCAGAATATAGTCATCTGCAACGATCAGCGGGCGTTTGACCAGCATTCCGTTAGAAGCAAGAAGCTCGTACTGGTCTGTCTCGGTCATGTTCGGCAGCTTATCTTTAAGCTGCATCTCTTTATACAGCATGCCGCTGGTATTAAAAAATTTTTTCAGCGGCAGACCGCTTTTTTCATGCCACTGTTTCAGTTCCATTGCCGTGGGATTTTCCTCCACGATATGACGATCCACATAGGACACACCATGGGCATCCAGCCATTTTTTTGCTTTCTGACAGGTTGAACATTTGGGGTATTCTATAAATAACATTTTCCTTCCTCCTTCACTATCCTGGCCGCGCGGCAGTAGCACCTCCTCCTGCCGGCAACTACTTTTTGCATCTGTATATCGCCTTAAACAAATGCGCTTTTCTTTTATTATATAAGCTGTGGTTTATCTTTTCAACCTGGACACGCTCAGTCAATTCTGATATGTATTCATTTGGTGTTACTGTTCACCGGAAAACCAGTGAACAGTAACTTCATTTGAAATAAATGTGTTTATGCAGTTTACAACGTGGATTAAAAGCTATGCCGCAATATAGGCAGCTGCCCTGGTCATACTGTGATCTGGTCAGCAGCTGTTGGCAGTTTCCGCAAAGAACCGGATATTCCTCTTCAGCGCCGGTAGCCGCAAAGGCATGATCCTCCATTGCGTCATGGCACGAAAAACAGGCATAGTATTTCTGACACCGGGCACATTTTAAAGCCACCACATCACAGTTCTGGTGGTAATGTACGCACCGTCCCTGCTCGTCAAGCCCTAATCCATGTATGTTAATTCGTTTATGCATGCTGTGTTCTCTCCTGTTTTCTTCTGGCTGTATTTT
>JAEDOO010000107.1 GCA_016301965.1 Lachnospiraceae bacterium
GTAAAGAGTTTGAGAGAATTGGATGTAAATCATAGATAATTCATCAAATGTCCAATGTATGACGATTTCATATGAAATAATTTGTTTATGATGCAAAATACAGGAACCGGAAAATATCAGACAAAAATCAGAATAAAATCAATCCTCTGTTTTTGTTGTGATTATCTGCTGTGAAGGTGTATACTGAAGAAAGAATTTTACATAGGAAGAGGTAGTGACTGTGGAGAAGAAGGATCTGGCGCTGGAGGTGATCCGGCGGTTGAAAGAGGAATATCCGCTGGCAGACTGTACGTTGGATTATGATCATGCGTGGCAGCTTCTGGTGGAAGTGCGTCTGGCAGCGCAGTGTACGGATGCCAGAGTGAATGTGGTGGTAAAAGAGCTGTTTGCAAAGTATCCGGACGTAAATTCGCTGGCAGCGGCTGAACCGGAAGAAATTGAGGAAATCGTTCGTCCCTGTGGCCTGGGAAGGAGTAAAGCACGGGATATCAGTGCTTGCATGCGTATGCTGAGGGATGAATATGGAGGAAAAGTGCCGGAGGATTTTGACGCGCTATTAAGGCTTCCGGGTGTGGGCAGAAAGAGTGCCAATCTGATCATGGGGGATGTGTTTGGGAAACCTGCTATCGTTACAGATACCCATTGTATCCGTCTGACAAACCGGATCGGCCTGGTGGATGGAATTAAGGATCCGAAGAGAGTGGAGATGGCCCTTTGGAAGATCGTTCCGCCCGAGGAGGGCAGTGATTTTTGTCATCGACTTGTGTATCATGGACGAGAAGTCTGCACGGCGAGAACGCATCCTTATTGCGAACGCTGCTGCCTTAAAGATATTTGTAAGAGTTATACAGAAAAGCTGCTGTAAAATGCTGCTTAAGCACATTAGAGAAAAGATGATCGTGTTCGAAAATCAGCAGACATCATCCAGAAAAAGGAGAATTACAAGCATATGCGATTCGTTTTTGCACCCATGGAGGGAATCACGGGCTATATTTTCCGCACAGTCCGTCATCGGTATTATGATGATGTGGATGCGTATTATTCACCGTTTTTGTCTCCGGATGCCAATACCTGTTGGGGGAAGAGAGAATACAGAGATATTCTTCCGGAAAATAATGAGGGAATTCATCTGATCCCCCAGATCATGGCTTCCCGAAGTGAATATTTTATCCGCTGTGCCAGGCAGCTGCAGAGCATGGGCTACGAAGAAGTCAATCTGAACCTGGGTTGTCCATCAGGTACTGTGTTTTCTAAGCACAAGGGTTCGGGCATGCTGGCTTATCCGGAAGAACTGAAGGCTTTTCTGGACAATATTTTTTCGGCCCTTTCTCTGCCGATCACAATAAAAACAAGGATCGGTGTGACAGATCCGGAAGAATTTTATGAGCTTTTGGAGATCTACAATCGTTTTCCTATACAAAAGCTGATCATACATCCCCGGGTCCGGTCGGAATTTTACAAGAAGACACCGCATTTGGACATATTTGCCTATGCCGTAAAGGAAAGTAAAATTCCCTTAAGCTATAATGGCAACATTTTTTCCGTGACCGGATATCAGCAGTTTATGAATCGTTTTCCGGATACGCAGGAGATCATGCTGGGTCGTGGTCTGGTGGCTAATCCGGGACTAATTGGAGAAATACGGGGGGAGCCTGCGGAGGATGGCCGGCGTATGAAGGATTTTTTGGATGAACTTTTAGCCGCTTTTGAAGAAAATTGCCCTGGAGAGACACAGCTTCTGTTTAAGCTAAAGGAACAATGGTATTATATGGCCTCTCTGTTTCCGGATCACCAGAGACTGATCAAGAAAATTCGAAAGGCACAGCATATTTCGGAATACAGAGAATACGTTAACCAGTTGTTTGCGCAGGCCAGGCCGGATACAACATTCGGGTTTTATTTTGCCTGACAGCTCTTTTTGAGAGAGGAACATCGATGAGAAAGAAAATAAGGAAATATTTAACGCTATTGTTTCTGACGATGATGGCGGCTTTGTTTACCGCACCGCATAAAGTATGTGCAGAGGAAACGACGGTTACAGAGCTTAAGGGAAATAGTCAGCTGATCCGGGAGTTAAGCAAAAACTGGAAAAACGTATGTCGTACGGATCTGTATCAGCAATTTGTGTCCGGAAAAGCCGGGTATGGTACAGATAACGGCCTAAAGGAGTATCAGACAAGGCAGATTCTCGTCTTTGCGGATCAGCTCGATGAGGATTATGGTGCCAAAAAGGTATTTTATTACAAAGAAACAGGTACATATTATCTGCAATACGCTACTTTTGAAGATACGAAGTACGCTTATACAAAGTTAAAAAAGCGTTACGGCGATAACTGTATGCTGGATCAGATCGTGAAAGCGAAAGACTGGCAGCAGTCCGGCGGGGTTTCCTGGGGGGCAGAGTATACGAAGCTTGATGAGCTCAAAAGGGAGCCCGCTGTAAAAAGACTTGGGACAACGGTTACTGTGGCCGTGGTGGACACGGGTCTTAATGCCAGCCATACACTGTTTTCCGGAAGAAGGATTTCTTCGGCCAGCCGAAATCTCGTGGACGACAATGGAGATATTTCGGATGTTACCGGTCACGGTACCCATGTGGCCGGAATCATAGCAGACTGTACACCGGCACAGGTAGAGCTTTTGGCGGTAAGAATTTTCGATGAAAACGGTCTCTCCAGCTCTTCTCTTCTGCAGGCGGGGCTTATGTATGCTGTGCAGAACGGCGCGGATGTCATTAACCTGAGTCTGGGGGAGTCGGACCATAAAGCAGGAGAAGACTGGCTGAGCAGCTGTATTTCGGCAGCCTGGGAGAAAGGCATTCCCATCGTCTGCGCGGCCGGAAACAGCAAAAAAGACGTCAGCACCTGTTATCCCGCCTGTGATGAGAGAACTTTTGCCGTATCTGCAATCAATGCGCAGGGAGAGTTCGCAAAAGATTTTACGTCGAAAGAGGGCTCCAATTATGGTTCAGCCATCGACTTTGCCGCTCCGGGAACAGCGATCGACAGTGCATCGGCAAAAGATGATCATTCCCTGGTTTCAAAAAGTGGAACATCCATGGCATCTCCCTTTGTGGCAGCGGCGGCAGCATATATAAAACTTGCCCTGCCGGATGCCTCTGTGACCGAGACAAAGAACATATTAACGACGTACGCGGTGGATCTTGGTACACCGGGAAAAGATGTGTATTATGGCTATGGTGTCATTTGCATAGAAAAGCTGCAGCTTGCGCTCCAGAAGTATGCCAGATTGACACTGGAGACATCGTCGATGGTATTTGCAGGAAAGCCCTGCTGTCCGCAGGTGATGGTAAATGGCATTCCCGCAGGACAGTACAGCGTATCGTATGCCGATAATACCTGCCCGGGAACAGCAAAAGCGATCGTTCAGGGAACAGGAGTTTTTACAGGATCTGTCAGTGAAGATTTTCGTATTATCTTAGGAAAACCAAGCGTTAAAAGCCTGGACTGTTCCCAAAAGGGGCTTAAGCTTCAGTGGGAAAGCCTGCCGGGAGCAAAACACTATCTTGTATATCGAAAAAACGACAAAGAATCCTGGAAGAATATCAAAACTCTGAGCAGCACAGAAACTTCGTATACAGATACCGCGGTATCCGCGGGTAAGACATACCAGTATAAGATCAGCGCTGTCTGCGGTTCCATTGTTTCCTCCTATAGTGCGGAAAAGTCGACCATGTTCGTCAATGCGGCATCGCTGACAGGAATCAGCAATACAGAAAAAGGTATCACCTTGAAATGGAAAAAAGTGTCGGGATGCAGCGGATATTATATTTATCGCAAAGCCGCCGGACAGGCATCGTGGCAATATCTGAAGCAGGTAACTTCGGGCTCAACCACAAGCTGTACAGATACAAATACTGTACAGGGGCAGACGTATGTTTATCAGATCCGCGCGTACAAAAAGAGTGGTAACCAGAAATACAAGGGGGCAGCAGCAAACACGAGATCCCTGATCCGGATTCGAAAAAAGACAGTACCCGTGCTTAAGAATGAAAAACGGGGAACCATGAAGGTGAGCTGGAAACAGTCTTCAGGAATGGACGGCTATCAGATTCGCTGGTCTACCCAAAAAACCATGGCATCCGCAAAGACAATGACGATCCACGGTTCCAAACGCCTGACTGCGACGATCAGCCGTTTGAAGCGGAAGAAAACATATTATGTGCAGGTAAGATCTATGAAAAAAATGGGAAATGCCATGGTCTATGGACCCTGGAGCGACAAAAAGAGTCTGCGTCTCCGAAAATAAGAAAGTACAGAGAAAATGAGGTAAATTATGACGCTGGAAGAAGTAAGAAAAAATATTGACCGCGTAGATGCAAAAATACGGGATCTGTTTACGGAGCGAATGGGACTGGCCGATGAAGTGGCCAGGATCAAAGCACAGACGGAAGATGTGATCTATAAGCCGGAGAGAGAAGCTGTGATCCTGAAAAAACAGTCTGAGTGCATGGAGCCCCACCTGGTGAAAGAATACCAGGCCCTGATCAAAAGGATCATGGAGATCAGCCGCAAGTATCAGTATGGCCGCACACTTCAGCTGAGAGATTGTTTCCCCTATACGTTTGAAAAAGAAATACAAAAGCCCAGGAAGGTGGCCATGCTGTATAAGGAAGTGTATATCTGCAGAAACTATCAGCGGGAGCAGATCCATACTGCGCAGAATTACGAAGAAATTGCCCGACAGATCCTGGCAGGAGAAGTTCAGGCGGGTATCGGCATTATCGAAGATATTGGCAAGGGTGAATCGGATGAACTCAATCGTGTGCTCACAGAGCAGAAATTGTATATTAACCGCTGTCAGGTGGCAGAAGAAGGCTGCGGAAAAAAGAAAGTCGTTGAGTTTTCTGCCAGTCTGGCTGTGCTGCCGGAGCATAACCGATTGAAAATCTGTTTTGTCTGTCCGAACAGAAGCGGTGCATTAAGCAGCATTTTGTCCATGATCTCAGATTACGGTGTCAATCTGACCGAGATACACTCCATGCCTTATCAGGACGAAGAGGATTGGAATTACCGCTTTTTTGCCGAATTATCCTTGAATCTTTTGCAGCAGGAAGCGAAGGCTCTGGTGTATCAGCTGTCCTGTGAAACACAGGATCTGAAGCTCCTTGGCAGTTATTTCTGTGAAGGTGATTTTATCAAATAGAAAGACAGGAAAACCTATGAAAATCTATCTGGCAAGTCCATTTTTTAAAGAAGAAGAGCTGGCCGCTGTCCGAAAAGCGGAAGAAATCCTGGAACACAGAGGATTTACCGTATTCAGTCCCCGAAAATATAAGATTGCAGAGGAAAAGCAGGGCAGCCCCGCCTGGTCGAAGGCTGTTTTTATGGCAGATCGCTCCTATATCGACTGGGCAGATGTGGTGGTAATGCTTTACCACGGACAGTACAGCGATTCCGGTACAGCCTGGGAGTGCGGCTATGCTTTTGCTACCCATACGCCGGTGTTGGTGGTGCATCTGGGAGAGGATTCTAATTTGATGGTTCATGAAGGAAGTCATGCCAATCTGACCATGGATGAACTGAAGACTTATGATTTTGACCGTATGCCTTTGCAGAGGTATACAGGTCCTATGTTTTAAAAGAGGAAAAATATATGGAATCGATACAGGAATTTATCCTGAATTGCAGAGAACACAGCGCATATCGCTATGTGCTGAGCGCGCCTGTGAAGGATGCGGTTTATGAAAAAACTGTAATCAGCCGAATTGAGGGAATATACCAGTGCGAACAGTATACAAAGACTCAGGTGTTTCATCGCAATCTCAGGGAAGACGAGCTGATAACTTATCTGCAGGAGCAGATCGGACAGTGTTTTACCCAGGTACACGCCTGGGATGAAACCTGGGAGTATGCCCTTCGTATTTCTAAAAAAGGGAAACTTTTATACAATCGTACAAGAACGCGAAAGGCACCGCCGGTGCGTATGACGCATAACCGGAAGAAACAGTATCTGCTGGAAGAGGGGACCGTAATTCCGCCCCTGGTGGATATGGGAGTATTTACATCCGAGGGAAAGATCATTCGCAGCCATTATGACAAATATCGCCAGATCAATCGCTTTGTGGAGATACTGGAGGATGAATTAAAATGCCTTGACCTGACAAAAACCCTCCATATTCTGGATTTTGGCTGTGGAAAGTCTTATCTGACCTTTATCGTATATTATTATCTTGTCTGTGTGCGAAAATTGAAAGTACATATGACAGGACTGGATCTGAAAGAAGACGTGATCAAAAACTGCAATGCAGCAGCAGCCCGCTATGGTTATCGCGAACTTCATTTTGAACTGGGAAATATTCATGGTTACAGCTGTGAAACACCGGTGGATATCGTTATGACACTCCACGCCTGCGATACAGCTACCGATTATGCGCTGTACAACGCAGTGCAGTGGAATGCCGGATTGATCCTGTCTGTTCCCTGTTGTCAGCATGAACTGAATCAGCAGATGCATACGGACACATTTTCCGCCATGACTCGCTATGGTATTATAAAGGAACGTATGGCCGCTCTGATGACAGACGCGATCCGTG
>JAEDOO010000108.1 GCA_016301965.1 Lachnospiraceae bacterium
ATCTGGCGCCAAACTCACTCGCCGTCTGGTTCTTTCTCGCAAGCCATCCATCCAGTACATCTGTCAAACCGGCAAACGTGTAAACAATCAGGAATCGTCTCGTCCCCCAGGGGAGAAAAGCGAGAATAATCGCAGCAACGATACGCAGGGAAGTCACTGTATCTGCCGCACTCCATTCATGCTCTTTTTTCACTTCATGATGCATTTTTCCTCTCCCCCTGATCATCTTATTTTGCCTGTATTTTCTCAACCAGCTTTGAAAATAATAAACTTTTGAATACTCTTTCGCATTTATTCTATAAATAGTAAAGGAATATATTTTCCCATACTGTTCATAATTGGAAATTATGTATTCTCAAAGTTTTAATTTTCCTCATATATACTGCTTTCTCCAGTTCTAAAAACTGGAGAAAGCAGTATATCTATTCTTTACCACCATAAAAATCTATCTGTATCAAATCTTTCTCTATTAACACCGTATTCTGATTCAATGTTTTTATTACCTCATCAGCAATTTTATACACTGTATCATTATCTGTATCTTTAAAGCAGCAGACTATCGTATTTTCATGAGTAACCAGTCCGTTCTCATCTACCCATGAACCATTTGCATCCTGAATTGTGTATCCGTCAAGATACTTAAAACAAATATTGTCGATAATTGTCTTTGCATCTTCAGTTGAAATGATCTGTTCGTAAGTATCTTTATCATTCATACCAATATACATTGTATACTGAATCTTTTCATTTGAAGATTGATTACTATTTGATCTCCAAGCAACAAAACCTACAGTTCCGGTAGCAAACATATTAACAATTAACAGAACAATGATAATTAAATCCTTTTTATTCTTCATATTACAAAAACTCCCCAATTCTCTTTCTCCAGTACCGGCTTTGCAACAACATCTGGTATCTGCCGTTCATCCCGACACATTTCCCGAAACATATTCATTCTTCCATTTGTTTTGTTATCCTCCCCTACAAATTCCGAGTTATTCAGATCTTTCTAATGCCTCTTTCAATCTTATTTTTATATCTTCTCTATCTGTTCTTCTTTGCTAAGGCTTCTCGCTTTTTACACTCGTCAGCCCATTTTGGCATTTTGCTGATCCGCTCAGTAAGATCTTTCATCGCCGCCGGAATATCAATATTCTGCGGACAGATCCGGGCACATTTTCCGCAGGAAATACATGCTGAAGGTTTCTTGTCCTCTTCCAATCCTTCAACAAACATAGCCGCATTGATACTAGGCACAGTCCGCAGCTCATTATATGTACTGAGCAACGAAGGAATATCCAGTCTCTTCGGACATCCTTCACAACAATAGCGACAGGCCGTACAGGGAATCGTATTTTTCATCCCATCAGCAATGGCAAACAAAAGCTCTTTTTCCTCCGCAGAAAGAGGTTTCTCTGCAGAAAACGTGCGGATGTTGTCCATCATCTGTTCCATATTGGACATACCGCTCAGCACCATGGTCACGCCGGGAATTCCCTGCAGAAAACGAAATCCCCAGGCAGCCACAGATTCCTCCGGGCGAAGAACTTTCAATTTGTCTTCGCTGGACTCATCCAGCCTGGCAAGCTTACCTCCGCGCACCGGTTCCATGACCCAGATCGGAATATTTCGTTTTGTAAGAAGTTCACATTTCTTTTTGGCATCCTGCAGCGTCCAATCCAGATAATTCAGCTGGATCTGGCAAAACTCCATATCCTCACCGCATATATCCAGGAATTTTTCCAGCCCCTCAACCTTCGCATGAGAACTGAAACCAAGATGACGGATACGCCCCAGTCTCTTCTGTTCCTTAAAATAGTCAATAATTCCCCATTTCGGATCCAGATATGTCTCCATAGATTTCTCGTATACATTGTGCAGCAGATAAAAATCAAAATACTCCACACCGCATTTTTTCAGCTGTTCCTCAAAAATCTCCTCCGGATGATATCCATTAGAAAGGATCTGATGTCCCGGATACTTCGTTGCCAGATAGAAACTATCACGCGGATACTCCTTAAGTACACGTCCGATCACTCTCTCAGAGTCCCCGTTATGGTAAGGAAATGCCGTATCAAAATAATTCACTCCATGTTCAATTGCATAACGCGTCATTTCTCTGACCTGTGCCTCATCTACACTTCCATCTTCCAAAAGCGGAAGACGCATCGTACCAAATCCAAGCATCGACAGCTTTTCCTTTTGAAAATTTTTGTAAATCATATTCTTTCCTCCAGTTTCTCAAACCGGTATTTCTGCTTTACATCCGGGTATTTTTCCTGATCAACCTCGCTCATAAACATATCGTAGGGTCTGGCACAAATTTTAAAAGGCTCATACATTCCCTGGTAGATGACCAGTCTCTCCCCTGTCTCCGTGTGTGACGCAAAGGCCAACACTTTGTACAGATACTCGGAAGTGTCCGCAGATACCCATTCCCGTTTAAAATGACGAACGATGTCACCGACATGAATATCCCTTTTCACCCTCTCTTTGGTTTCTTCGATGACCGGTTCCGTATCCAGTTCTATATATTCCTCTTTGTCCAGAGATACAGGTATCCCTGTTTTTCCTTCAATGTGTACGCCACCGTACCATGTGCCTGCAATTTCGAAGATGTCTCCCACCTCGTACTCTTGGGTAAATTCATCATTTTTCTTGATAATTCGGATTCTTGCCATGTAAATACCTCTTTAATATTGTTGTCTTATTTTAACATTACTTTTTCCATATGTGTAGTGCGTTTCACATCTTGACACTTTATCTTCATAACAAAGATTACTGTTCACTGGCAAGCCAATAAACAGCAATTTTCGCAGGCTTATTTAAAGTGTTGCTTTGCAAAAGAAGCCTGCGAACACCGGAATCAACAATGAGCATACTTTCGTTTTCTCTCAGCTTCTGTCTGTCATATGCATCTGCCGTCCTCTGGTGATACGGCGTCTGCCTTTTTCATCCGGAGAAAATCCGCCATAGATTTCCGGTGATTTTAAAATGCCTGCCGGTTTGAAACGATACTCATAGCTCCAGAGATCCCCGGCACTTCGCCAGGAATTGGGGCTCTGGTAGAAATATACGCCCTGGGTGTGATGAAGCTGGGCAAAACCGTTCTGCCGGGTACCATACAGCCTTAACTGTACCAGATGTTCTCCGGCATCCGCCTTCACCGCAAGCTCATAGGGTGAAAAGACGATATTTCCTGCCTCCATGCCATCCACCAGCACCTTGATCAGACCTCCCCGATACTGCGGCACACGCACCGCAAAATCACCATCAGATACTACTTTAAAGCTGTAGATCAGATTTCCGGTGTAAAAAGGCAATCCCTGACTGACGATATCGCCCCAGCCCAGCTTTCGTATCGGCGCCGTCACAGTTTTCTGTGATCCGCAGACCCGCACACCGAAATCTCCCAGCAGGTAAAAATACTCCAGATTGGTACGGCGTCCTATGGGCACGTCAATATCCAGAATATTTTCTCCGGCTTTCAATCCCGGCAGCGGCACCGTCTCTATGCAGCGATCCACATACCAGCCATCCTGTTTGGCTGTTACTTTTTGTCCATTCAACCAGATATCTGTGATATCCGCATCCTCCAGGCCCAGTTTTAACTGAGGCACATCGATGTCGCTCTCAATTCTGAAACGAAGCTGCAGCCGGTCTTTTGCCTCCTCCGGCTGAATCAGATAAGGCTGGCAGACTTCTTTTCTTCTCAGGGGAATTCCCAGTTCTTCTCTCACCACGTTATCTATACGGAGCAATTCTTCTTCTGAGGCATATTCTCCACCGTTAAACGCATATTCCGCCATATCCAGAAGCAGCATATTGGGTTCTTCCAGTCTTACCTCCACTTGCCGGAGCAGAATATCGGGATTTTTTCTCACAGTTTCATCTATGACCGCTCCTGCGGTGCATTTTCCCGGTACCAATCGAATCAGCATGCTGTCATGCATATACCAGATTTTCTCCAAAATAGTGGAACCATTTTCGTACTCTGCCGAAAGCGGACGTATCTCGCCGCTCATGGTATCGTAAAGTTCCGGCGCATACTCTCCCTTCAAGATAACCTTAAGTTTCGGCGCTGGATCCACATCGGGGCAATCCGGATTCTTTCCATTACAGATAAAAAGCCATTTCTGCTCTCCATCTTCCCGAAGCTGATGCAAAACATTATCCGTCCTGCTGCCATCTTCTTTTCGGATATCGATCATCCGCACATCCTCCAATGCCTGCAGAATGGCAGAATCGTCAAAACCTATATGGACTGATTTTTCAAATAACGTTTCGGCAGCATCAGATTTTTTCGCATCAATATGATCCGGTCTGTCTCCAAGAAAAATCACCTGTCCGCCTTCCTTCTGAAAATCCTCCAGCCTCTTTACTGTGGTGGAACGCAAGGTACGAAGCGGAGGAACGATAATAACATCATATGCCATCTCGCCAACGCTTAACGGGAAACCGCCCTTTTCGCATTGCTCGGGCAGTCTGGCCTCGCACAGATAATCAAAGTCGATGCCGCCGAACAACAGCGTTTCTGCCAAATGCGTAAACTGTTCATCCATCTGTTTTCTTGCCGCCATGGTCTGATCCGATGGTCCCAGATAGAACCAGTAGGACTCTATCGGATGTACCACAGCCACCTTTACCACGGCCTTTCCACGGGTCATTGCCGTATTCACCCGGGCAAAATGATCCTCAATCAGGGAAAACTGCTCCCACCAGGGAGACTGATAACTGATGGAGGCGGGATAATCTCTCTTGGCCTCGCCTTTCATGGTCATCCAGGCCAGATGCGGCACACGCACGGTGACTCCAAGCGCCGCCTGCCAGTCTCCCTGCAGCTTATAGCCGCGAAAATCGTAATCCCATCCGGTCACACCGTATATCTCAGACAGCATGCCCTCCGCACCCATCTGGCGTACCATAGACTGGGTCTGCTTTGCTGTGGTATACTCATGAAAATCGCAAAGCATATCGATTCCCGGAAGTCCGAATTCCGGATAACAGCGCATGGCATCGCCTACCACCTGGGTCTGACTGTCCAGTGTAGGCTCGCCCATCACATGGCCGGTCAGATACAACTCATGATCCCGGCACCACTGACCGATCTGGTGACAATAGGAAGATACGAAGAGATCCGTCAAAAGATTCTGGTAATGCCATCGCGCCTTTGACAGCTCTCCCTCGGGAAGCTCCCAGAGAAGCTGCGGCACCACATCTAACAGGTCTTCCTCATACTGCTCTCGATACAATTCCGGCAGTCTGTCTGTCCATGGCAGAAAAACATCCCTCTGCTCCCGGGCAAAATTTAAGGTCTCTTTCGGTGCAAACTGCGGCTCATCAGTAAAAATCGCAGGGACAGTTTTCCCAAACATTTTCCCAACAGCATCTTTATATTTTTCATGGGTCCGCTGAATAAATTCCTGAGTCGCCTCCGGACGCAGCGTATCCACATAAGCCTGATTATTAAACCAGGGATCTGCCGTGGCATGCTCCATGTAGGCATACCATTTTACACCCTGAGCAGTTTCCTGTTCTTCAATCCGCCTGACAGATTTCAAATATCCTTTCTCATCCAGCACAATATCATATACCGCCAGAAGCTGTCCGTTATCCTGACGCATACTCTCCTGCCCACGTCCCGGCTCCGGGTTCGAATTTCTGTACGGTCTGTCCTCTGTATAGGGATTTACCGTTAACAGCAGCGTTTTTCTCGCATTTTCCGGTTTTCCCGAAGTCACGGCTCCTCCCGCTGTTCCCGAAGGCCAGCGGTCTTCATCATAGAGCCATGCCAGCATCTGTTCGTCCTCAGCTACCTTTGTACAATAGCGAATGAATTCCATAAATTCTTCGCTCAGGTAAGGCGTATCCATTCCCGTCCGCACATGCATATGAAAACCGCCCAGGCCCATTTTCTTGAAAATCTGAATCTGGCGAGCCAATTCCTCTTTATCCAGTTTCCCATTCCAGGCCCAGAATGGTGTTCCCCGATACTCACTGGTGGGATGCTTGAAAAGCTCTTTGCTCAGTGTTTTTTCCTGATTCTTCGGATATAGCATAGTGGTCACCTCATCTTATAAAATACATTTTAAAGATATATCATTTAGATTGTAAAACAGACGTAAAGTAGACTTTCAATTTGACTTCCAATTAGACTTTTTTCGCCACTTTTTCAATAAATTAATATTCAATAGAGAACGGGTATTCTATCACATTTTTCAGAACAAATACCTTGTTTTCCATTGTATTCTCTTGTTCATGATACCATGTAAGAGGCAGCAAATGGAAATTAATTTGAAGATTTCTGGCGAAAATTGAAAGCTATTTCTGCAATCCTATTTACATACATGAACACTACGCTTGTGGCTCAATTTGCTCGCTGCAGGCTGATTCTCCTCTGTGCTGTGGCAGCCTATTTTGGTTTATTTTTACATCCAGGCTGACCACAGCTTTACTTTGACAGCCTGATCCCTCATTTTGCTCGCTGCAGGCTGACTTTTCTCCATGCTGTGGCAGCCTATTTTGGTTTATTTTTA
>JAEDOO010000109.1 GCA_016301965.1 Lachnospiraceae bacterium
TTATCACTTTGGCCTATAGATTACAAACCGGATTCGCCGGCCAATGTATTGTATTTGTCCTTTCTTCTCTCGGTGTTTCTGTGGAGGATATCACTTTGTAATATGCGCAGAAGCTGCGGGGCATAAATCATTCCCGCCCCGCAGCTTTCATTTTATATCCTGTATTTTTCTTTACTTATCCCAGATTCACCAGCACACATCCCACAGCAATACAAAACACACCCATGATTCCCATCGGAGACAAATTCTGTCTGAACATCAGAAAAGAGATCAGAGTAGTCGCCAGAATACCCACGCCGCACCAAGTCGCATAGGCAACTGAGAGATTTATTCTCATCACTGCCTTTGAAAACGAATAGTAGCAAACCATATATGACAATACACAAAACACAGAAGGCAGCAATCGGGTAAAACCTTCCGAATATTTCAACAGAGTTGTGGCTACCAGTTCAGCGCCGATGGCCAGTATCAGACAGATATATGGCATTTTCTCTCTTCTCCTTGCTTTATTGAAGAATCGTAATTGCAGTATTTTTCCTGCGCATGAGCTGACAGCCAGTCGCGCAGCTGATCCACTGATGGCAGCACATAATCCGCGCAGTCCGACAGATCACGCAGACTTCCTGTTCCGCTCAGCACACCTATCCCTACAGCACCCCCGTTTTTTGCAAACCGCATATCATTCGGCGTATCACCAACCACAGCAATCTGATCCGGGCGAATCCCCCAGCGATCCGCGGCCAGGCGGATCAAACGCCCGTCAGGCTTTTCCGGCAGTTCTCCGTCCGCTGTTCCCCAGAAAGAGACGGCATCGGAAATCTGCAGACAATCCAGACAATGCCGGGAAGAAATATAGGTATCCGTAGTCGCCAGACCGATCCGGATCCCGTTCTTCTCCAGAAAATTCATCAGCTCAGGCAAATCCGTAAAGGTGGGATAGGACGTCCTTTTTTCCACCACTTCTGCGAAAAAGCAGGATACAAGGAGGCGTCGGATTTCCTCTGCAGCCGCAGTAATATTCTCATCATTGAGAATATTTCTCACATCATTTGCTATGCCTGCATAACTTTTCCAGGCTATCGCGCCTTCCGGATCAATGTGACCGTTGCTGCAGCCCAGACGCTCCATAAGTATATTCACCAGATCCGGTCTGTCTGTAACTCCTATACCCTTCAGCATAGTTCGCAGAGCCGGCTGCATGGCCGGCTCCCACACTTTAAAAAAATCGATCAGGGTTCCATCCTTGTCAAATAATATGCCTTTTATTTCCATGCTTTTCTCACATGCTCCATAGCCTCACCCATCGTCAGAAACGCATGAGTTCTGCTGCCTTTTGTCATGGGATTTCCAAAAAACAGGAAACTGCCGTTCTCTGTCTCGGCGCCAAAGCGAATACAGCACCAGTCTTTTTTCTGCAGATGGGTCAGACCCTGCACAGTGTAGGAATGGCCGCTGGTCTGCACAGACTGCAGTCTTCTTTTTTCTCCGTTGACCATCATATAAAAGCAGGCTTTTTCTGTGCAGTCAAACAATGTGATCTCATACAGCAGTGCCACGGCATCCTCCGGCATTTTCTCGCCGAAGCGAATTTTTTTCATGATACTGTCTTCACCGCATACCTTGAATTCACTGACCATACGGCAATGGCGGGTCACATAGCAGCGGCAGTCTTTCAAGGCCTCTGTCACATGCTCCGGTGTCAGATCATGCAGATGGAGCCAGGTAGCCGGATCTCCGGGAATTGAGGATTCTGTGGCATCTCCGTAGCGTTCTTCTATCAGATTATGGGAATCACTGCCGCCGATGGCGCAGATCCTGTAACCGTCCGCCCACAAAAGATCCGCCAGCGCCACTGCCATTCGATTGGCTTTTTCAGCTCCCGCCATCTCATCCGCTGCGTAAGTGGGATCGTTTATGATTTCGAGACAATCCACCCTGTCCAGCGCAAACTCCTCCATCAGCCACTGCCAGATATACAGAAACGGGTGATTAATACTGAACAGCCAGCCGTTTTTTCGGCATGTATCCGATAGAGCCAGCATATCTTCTGCCAGCAAAGCTTCCTCTTTATCGTACAGCAGACGTTCCAGTTCCTCCGGCCTCTTTGTCAGGCCAAAAATATTGGCATGTCCCAGTATGGTTGTGGCTTCCACCCCCGGCATGACGCAGACGTCCGTATTCGGCCAGCCGGAATGCACCACATTATGTTCAGTAGCGATATAGTAGTCCAGATGCATCATTTCAGCTTTTCGGCTGGCATTTTCCGGCAGTTCCTTGCCATCGGACAATCGTGTATGTGTGTGAAGATCCCCTTTGTACCAGCGGGCTCCCTGTCGGTAGACCCTGCGGCTGTCAAAGCCGGTATAGGAAAAATCCATATCCGCCCAGAGGCTTTCCCCGATGGGTTCCGTGCATTTTACATCCTCATCACTGACTGTGAAGTGAAAAGGAATCTCTTTTTTCCCTATCAGCCGTTCAATGTGTTCGGCAAACAGACTCACTTCCAGTGTCCATTCTCCCGTGATAATTTCTCCTGGAATTCCACCGATAGTGGTATTCAGAGCATCCGGCCCGACGGTGATCACCTGTTCATTAGTCCCCAGCTGTTTCTGAAGCCGGACATGATTCTGACTGTCTTTCAGAATCACAAATACCAGGAAACCGTATTTTGTCTCCAGATCACAGGTCAGGTTTAACTGCTTACAGGCAGCAGGAACCGTAAAGGTTCCTGTCTGCCTGCTGTCAGCTTTGCCGCTTAAACTAAAGTTCAGTACAGCTTTCATTATTTGCCCAGCGCCTCATCCAGAGCAGCCTGTGCTGTCTTCTGTGCTTCATCAAGAGCTTCTTTTGCGGATACACCGTCGATCTCTACTTTATCTGCTGCAATCCGCAGTGCATCGATCACTGCGCCGTTGGTGGGATCATAGGGGTATACAGATCCATGGGATGCCTGGGCGAAGGGAACCGCAGCCTGAGGGTTTTCCTCCACATAGGCCTGATATTCTGCATTGTCATTTACCTTTGTATTAACAGCCACATAACCGGTAGCCATAGTCCATGCAGCCTGGCTTTCTGCATTCGTGAAATATTTGATGAAATCAAAGGCTCCCTGCTTTTCCTCATCACCGGAACCCTCCAGGACACTAAGCGTCAGAGCTTCCGCCATGGGTGCGGAGGTCGAATCCTCATCCCAGGCAGGCTGTTCCATAGCTGCTACCACACTGAAATCCAGGTCGGCCTGATCTCCTGAAGAACCGGTGTAACCGCCGGCCACGCCATTCAGTACATCATCAATTGTATTATACCAGTATTCCCAGCCCTGTCCGCCGGAATGGATGGCCATAGTTTTGTCATCGTGTATCCAGGTGCGGAAGCCTTCCCATACTTCCACCCACTCATCAGAATTGATGGTCACCTGGGTGCCGTCCTCACTGAAAATACTGCCGCCGTTACTGAAAGCTGCATCAATCAGGTTATCGGCTCCCCACATGGGTTCCCAGCCATAGGTAAATTTCCCACCATCTTTAATTTTCTGTGCTGCCGCAGCCAGATCCTGCCAGGTCTTGATATCCGCCGCGTTGATACCGGCATCATTGAAAGCTTCCATGTTGTAATATAAAATCTGGGTGGTACCGTAAGCCGGAATCGCAAAAATCTTGCCGTTGTCATCTTTTCCCTGATCCGCAAATACCTGGATCAGGTCATCTGTGCTGAAGTCATCCGCTGCGTCAATATATCCTGTCAGGTCGGTAATCAGATTTTTATCGGAAAGACTTCTGGCCACACCTGCATCCAGTAAAACCACGTCCGGCGCAGCTTTTCCCGCAATACCCGCCTGCAGTTTCTGGTAGGTTTCGTCATAATCTGCCTGGGTTACCGCCGATACATGGTAGGCTGACTGAGACGCATTGTATTTGTCGATAATATCCTGTACCACCTGAACTGCCGTTTTTCCTCCGGCATACCAGAATTCGATCTCTGTGGCATCTTCTGCGGGAGCGCTCTCCTGCTCTGTTTCTGCAGGTGTGGTCTCGTGGGTGCTTTGCGCAGCAGCTTCTGCAGAAGCTGCCTCTGTGTTTTGTGCCGTACCGTCAGAAGATGAACCGCAGCCTGTCAGCGCAGATACCGCAAAGGCTCCTGTCAGTACAAGGGAAATCAGTCTTTTTTTCATGTGTGTTACTCCTCCTTCATATTATCCTTTCATACCGGTGTCTCCACCGATACCATTGATAAACCATTTCTGTGTAAACGCGAACAGAATCAACAGCGGCACCACGATCAGCGCACTGGCGGCCATCACCAGCCCCCATTCTGTTCCGTACGCTCCGCCTTCGATAAAGAAACTTCGAAGTCCCTGGGAGACCAGATACTTGTCCGAATCGTTGGTGATCAGAGACGGCCACATGTAATTGTTGTATGTAGAAATAAAGCTCATCAATCCAAATGTAATAAACGACGATTTTGTCATGGGGCAGACCACCTGCCACAGAATCCGGAAATGACTGGCTCCGTCCATGCGGGCGGCTTCCACAAGTCCCAACGGCACCTGCATAAACGCCTGTCGCAGCAGAAAGATACCGAAAATACTGACACTGCTGGAAATCACCAGACCGGTAAGGGTGTTCAAAAGGTTCATATTAGACAAAATAATATAACTGGGAATGTATGTGGCTGCCACAGGCAGCATATAGGTTCCCATAATCACCGCAAACAGAACCCCTCTGCCTTTAAAAGTCAGAAATACAATAGCATAGGCAATCAGCGCACCGGAAACGATCTGCAAAGCTACCACGATCAGGGAGATCAGCATGCTGTTCCATACATAATGCAGAATCGGGGAATCAAAGATAACGGAGATAAAATTGCCCCACTGGGGATCGGAAGGAAGGAAACTGGATACACTCATGATTTCCGCTTTCGTTTTCAGCGCGCTGACGATCATCCAAAAGAAGGGAAAAGCCGTAAAAATGCTGGCAATGACCAGTACCGCATATTTTACCGCGCCGCCGATGACATGCATCGGCGTAACGTATTGTTCTTTATTTGTACTCATGCTGCCTCCCGATTAATAATGTACCCATTTTTTAGACGCTGTGAACTGTACACAGGACAAAAGCACAGTAATGATAATCATGATCACAGCTACCGCTGTGGCCTGTCCCATATTGAATTCCTGAAATCCCAGCTGATAATACATATACAGAAGCGTTCTTGTGCTTCCGCTGGGGCCTCCCTGCGTCAGAATCTGGATCTGATCATAAGCCTGCAGAGAGTTGACCATGGTAATGATCATCAGGAAAAACGTAGTAGGCGAAATACTTGGCAATGTCATATACCAGAATTTCTGAAAAGCATTGGCACCGTCCAGGCTGCTGGCTTCGTAAAGCTCTGTGGGCACCTTTTCCAATGCGGAAAGATAAAAGATCATGGCGTATCCGAGACTTTTCCACACAGTAACAATGATTACGGAAAGCATGGCCGTCTGGGAGCTGCTGATCCATTTCAGTGCCGGCAATCCAAGCAGAGCCAGAACCTGGTTGGCAAACCCACCGTCCGGCTGAAAAATCCATGTCCAGACAATGGAGATCGCTACCGTGGGGGTGATCCACGGGGAAAACAAAACAAATTTGAAAAATCCGCTGCCCCGGAAATTTTTCTGCAGAAGAAGCGCCAGCCCCAGTCCTCCCACAATGGTGGGAAGCAGGGTTCCTGCAGTAAAGATCAGCGTATTCAAAAGCGCCAGATAGAAACGACTGTCACGAAACAGGGAAATATAATTTTTGAAAAATACGAAGTTGTATTCCGGCGTCATAAAATCCCAGTCGGTAAAACTGATCCATACGGACCGCAGAATAGGATAGATCCAGAATACGATCAGCGGAATCAGGGCCGGCAAAACAAACAGAAGAACTGTACCTGTTTTTTTCAGTTTTTCCTGACGGGTATAACTGACAGACACTGTTTTTTTACGTTGAAGCACTCTGCCGGCAGGCCGGGCAACAGTTGTTGAACTTATAGCTGTATTGTCCATATACTTTGTCTCTCCTCCTTTTCACGGTGCTTATTGTAAAAGGAAGATGTAAAATGTGACACGGCCGAAATGTAATTTCTGCGTAAGAAGTAATGTGCCTTTCTGGGAAAATGTAAGAATCGGGTAAATCTTTATAGGCTTGATGTGATACAGATCTTTTGGACAGACAGACATGGGAAACAAGAGTCTGCAAAAGTCCGACGAATGGCAAACTTGCTCATAAAGTAAAAAACCACCGTTTTATGGCGGTAATCTGCCCATACAGGACGAATCGCCGCAGCAAAACGGTGGTTTTCTTCTTCAACAATATGTTTTCAGCAATGTATTTTTTCCAGCAGCACATCGATCACGCCGCCGCAGACCATG
>JAEDOO010000006.1 GCA_016301965.1 Lachnospiraceae bacterium
TTATGCGAACAGCGGTTTCAAAGCCTCAGCCAGCTTGTCCTTCTGTGCTTTTGCCTCGGCCAGATCTTTTCCAAGTGTTGTGAAATATGTTTTGATCTTCGGCTCAGTACCGGACGGACGAACCACTACAGTAGCTCCTCCTTCCAGAGTGTAGATCAGAACGTTTGCAGACGGAAGACCTGTCTCTTCCGGTTTGGTGTAGTCTACAACTTTAACTACTTTGTATCCGGCAAACTCTGCGGGCGGATTGTCACGCAGCTGCTGCATGATTCCCGTCATCTTGTCCATACCGGTAAGTCCCGGGAACTCATAGCTGTCTACCAGATTGAGGTAACGGCCATACTCGGCGTAGATTTCTTCCAGACGCTGTTTTAAGGAGCTGCCGATGCTTCTGTAGTAAGCTGCCATCTCACAGATCAGCATAGAACCGATGATGGCATCTTTATCTCTTACATACGGACCAGCCAGGTAGCCATAGCTCTCTTCGAAACCAAAAATAAATCTGTCAACCTCACCTGCTGCTTCCAGATTGGCAATCTGATCACCGATCCACTTAAATCCGGTAAGTACGTTTCTCATCTCTACACCATAATGCTCTGCTACTGCGTCAGCCAGCGGTGTGGATACGATAGATTTAACAGCTACTGCCTTCTCAGGCATGGTGCCTTTCTCAATACGGCCTGCGCAGATGTAGTCCAGAAGAAGCACACCTACTTCATTACCGCTTACCAGCTCGTAGGAACCATCCGGACACTTCATGGCGATACCCACACGGTCGGCATCGGGATCGGTAGCCAGCATCAGATCGGCCCCTGTCTCCTTTGCAAGATTCAGTCCCAGCTCCAGAGCAGCAAAGATTTCCGGATTCGGATAGCTGCAGGTGGTGAAGTAACCGTTCGGATATTCCTGTTCCGGAACGATGGTTACATCGGTAATACCGATATCTTTCAGAACCTGTGTAACAGGAACGAGACCGGAACCGTTCAGCGGGCTGTAGACCAGTTTCAGGCCGGCACTCTTGCACAGACCCGGACGAACCTGACGGGATTCGATAGCGTCATACAGAGCACGTTTGCAGTCATCACCAACAAAACGGATCAGCCCCTTCTCTACGCCTTCTGCAAAGGACATATATTTTGCACCTGTCAGAACGTCTGTTTTCTGGATCTCAGCATATACGATAGCTGCCGCATCATCTGTCATCTGGCAGCCATCGGGACCATAGGCCTTGTAACCGTTATACTTGGCCGGATTGTGGGAGGCTGTAACCATAACACCTGCGTTACAATTATAGTAGCGTGTAGCAAAAGACAGTGCCGGAACCGGCATCAGTGCATCATAAATACGAACGTTAATGCCATTGGCAGCCAGTACACTGGCAGCGTTTTTGGCAAATACATCACTCTTTAAACGGCTGTCGTAGCTGATAGCCACGGTCTGGGTACCACCCTGTGTCTTAACCCAGTTTGCCAGACCCTGTGTTGCCTGACGTACAACATAAATATTCATGCGGTTTGTACCTGCGCCCAGCACGCCGCGAAGTCCTGCTGTACCAAATTTCAGCGCAACAGCAAAACGGTCTTTGATTTCTTCATCATTTCCGGCAATTCTGGCAAGCTCCGGATTCAAGTCTGCATCTTCCAGATCGGCTTCCAGCCAGCGTTTGTAATCTTCCTGATACATGTTAACCACTCCAATCTTATTTTTCAGTCTTATTTTGTGCATTATCACAAAAATACAACTATACTATACCTGTTTTATTGTTCTCTGTCAACGAAAGTGGGGCGAAATTTTACCACAAATTATATCTCTCCAGCACCTTAACATATGCCCTGCCAAAACCCGTGAAAATCCTCTTTTTTCTGACACCAAACCCTACTCTTTGTGGTATACTGTTGTCAGCTTACCACAAAGGAGAATATGTATTTATGGAATCTGTTGAGAATCAGCTGTCCCATCTGGACAATACCATGATCCGGGATAAACTGCTGTCCGATGATATTTTTGATCTGGTTTCTGCCAATATGCTGCCGTTAAAAACTCTGATGGCCTACTATCAGTGCGCGATCATGGAAGTGGAAACAAAATTCCGTGTACTCAACGAAGAATTTTCTCTGCAGTATGACCGAAATCCTATTGAGTCCATCAAAACACGTTTAAAATCCATCGAGGGCATCTTAAAAAAACTTCGCCGAAAAAATCTTCCGCTGACGCTTGCTTCTATTGAACAGGAGATCCGGGATGTGGCAGGGATTCGCGTGATCTGTTCTTTCAAAGAGGATATTTACATGCTGGCCAACTGTCTGCTGGAGCAGGACGATATCACGCTGATTGAACGCAAGGACTATATAGAGCATCCCAAGGAAAGCGGCTACCGCAGTCTGCATCTGATCATTGAAGTACCTATTTTTTTGCAGAATGAAAAGCGACCCATGAAGGTGGAAGTACAGCTTAGAACTATTGCTATGGATTTCTGGGCAAGTCTGGAACATAAACTTCGCTATAAAAAGAATATTCCTGCAAAGCAGCTTGATGAGCTTTCCCATGAGCTGTTCAGCTGTGCTGAAAATATCGCATCCATTGATGAACGCATGAACAGTATTCATATCCAGATGGAACAGACTATGGCTCAGCAGGAGTCTGACAATAAGCAGAAAAAGTGGCCGCTGCTTCCGGGACTTTCCTGAAGATGTCTGGCACATCAGGTGATATGTAATTGACGGGAGTTGTCCAAAAGAGGCAGCCTCCGGGTAAGCAGGAAAAATTCATGCTCCTACTGCGCTCGCTCCGAGCCTGTAGTCTCGGAGTCGTGCTCGCTAAAGGTGCGTGAATTTTTCCTGCTTACCCGGAGGCTGCCTCTTTTGGACAACTCCCTGGTTTATTATGCGTCAAAGTCTACTTCAAAAGTCCCCTGTGGTGTCCGAATAGTCAAAATACCCAAATCAAAATCTCTGTCGAGTACGGTCAGATGGTATTCAAAGATCACATCGTCCTCGAATTTTGACAAGAGTACATAGGTGCCGTTTTCTTTTCCCTCGATCTGATCACAGATATCGTCATATACCGCACTTCCGGAAACAGCGCGTGGATAACCGGAATCCTTAATTTTTTTCTCGATCATTCTATACAATTCCTGCATAACCTTCTCCTTTTCCTGATCATACTATTCTATTTTCTGCTGAGACAGTGATGCCATGGAAAGCAGCAGATATTCTCTTTCATAACCATCATCCAGATTCAGACGGAACAGTTCTTCCATCTTCTGCAGTCGATATGCCAGCGTATTTTTGTGCACAAACAGTCTTCTTGCCGTTTCATTACGGTTCCTTTCGCACCACAAATAAGTATGCAGCATATGGTAGTATTCCGTACCATGTTCCCTGTCATAAGCAAGAACCTCCTGCGGTGCCTTATGCAGGGAAAACAGACAAAGGGCTCTGTCATAGGAAAAAGATGTCAGCATTCCCACAGCACAGTGATAAAAATATCGTTTTTTATATTCTGCAGCCACCAGAGCCTGTCTGTACTGCAGATTCACATGTGAAAGCCCGGGATGATGATAGGAAATATGAACAGTATATCCGACTTTTTCCGCGCATTGAAACAATGTTTTCAGCCGTATGTCTGCATCTTCTTCGCTGATATTTCCAGTATCCAGATCCTTGACAGCCAGAAGTCCGACAATCACTTCCTCCTGTTTCAATTCCTGAGGATATGCCAGAGCAAATATCCCATCCAACGGCTGTCTGCAAAGGTATTCCAGACAATCCAGAGGATTATTGGTATTTTCCCGCATTTTACAAAGCACCACCACCAGCATTTGATCCGTTACCTTCCATTGCCGCAGCTGCATAAGTAGTTGTCTGTGTTCCTGTGATGTATCCGCTGACTGTAATATCTCTCTGAACAGAGAATTTTCTACGGAAAAATGCGCATCCGCATCTGTATATAGTCCGTTATACTCCAGCACGTGCGCAAGAACAGCCAAAAGCGGCTGCTGATACTGAGCTGTTTTTTGTTTCTGCAAAAGGATCATCTGCCCCAGAAGATGTCCCTGGCTGTCTGTCTGACTGAACATTAAAGCGCAGTGAAATTCTCCAGGCTGTGTATTCTGCAGTTCAAGAGGTTCTTCCCAGACCGTTTCAAAAGCCTCCGCAAAAGGCATTTCTGCTCTGGCCTCAGGCACTTCAAAGCGCCATCTTCCCCTCTCCCAGAAGCTTTTCCACGTTTCTTCCAGAATTTCTCTGTTAACTGAAGAACTGGCAGCTGTGATTTTAAGCCGTGTGTCCACGAAAATCAGCGTACCAAGAAGCTTTTCACTGACATCGATCAGAAACTGATGAGGATTTTTCCTGCGGACCACACTCATCAGAGCATCTTCCCAGTTCTGATAATAGACAAGGGCATCGCTGAGACAGTCAAATACTTCTTCCAGCGCTGCCGTTTTCAGACTGACCACATCCTGCCGATGAACCAACACCACTTCACTGGACACTGATCCGGGAAACAGATCGCTTATTTTCCCCACGTAGATGTAGTCCGGCTCTGGATCTCTGTCATTATTGAGATGACGGATTCCCATGATCGTAGCCATAGGCGACCGGATCGTAGCTACAGGATTGTAGGCTTTTAACCACTGTACTACCATCGGCATACTCAGACGCACAGATCCCTCCTTTTCGGTCTTTAGACCGAATATCTGCAAAGTATTTTTTGATATTTTGTTTCTTGTGACATATACCTTTTTGTTTAAAAGGCTTATACTGTTAAAAAATGGTTCGTTCAAAATACCAAATACAGTATAACCGATATTTGTGTTTTGCACAACCATATCTGTTAAGGAGGTTCTGATATGTTAACAGCAAAACAAAATATGATCGAATGTATGAAAGGTTCCAAAGGCAATCCGGATCGTTTCGTTAACCAGTATGAGGCGATTCAGCTGCTGTTCCACCCGTTTTTGTTTGCCAATCCTCTTCTGCAGGAAGGCATGGAAAATGTAGTGAATGCCTGGGGTGTAACCAACACCTTCCCGAAGGGTGTTCCCGGTTCTTTCCCGGTACATACGCCGGACAAGATCGTTGTCAAAGACATTGAACATTGGAAAGACTACGTAAAAGCACCTTCCTTAAAGTTTCCGCAGGAAATGTGGGATCAGTGCAAAGCCATGTACGATGCCGTAGACGGCAACAAGGCTTTCAAAGCTGCCTTTGTAGCTCCGGGACTTTTCGAACAGACGCATCATCTGTGCGAGATGGTCAACGCACTGACCTATTATATTGACTACGAAGATGAAATGCATGATCTGATCAAATATCTGACCGAATGGGAACTGGAATTGGCCGACGGTATCTGCAGCCACCTGCATCCGGATATGCTCTTCCATCACGATGATTGGGGCGGTTATGCTTCCCTGTTCATGGGAAAATCCATGTTTGAAGACTTCCTCCTGGAGCCTTATAAAGAGATTTATGGCTACTACAAGAGCCATGGTGTGGACTATATTGTACATCATTCCGACAGCTATGCTGCTCCGCTGGTACCGGATATGATCGAGATGGGTATCGATGTATTCCAGGGATGTATGGAAACCAACAAAGTAGACGAGCTTATTGCCAAATACGGCGATCAGATTTCCTTCATGGGCTGTATTGAAAACGGCATCTGCGATATTCCTGACTGGACAGATGAAAGTGTTGCCGCCTACACCCGTCAGGTTTGCGATAAATACGGCATGAAGAGCTTTATCCCGTGTATCGCTCAGGGCGGACCTGGCTCCGTATATCCGGGCGTATATATGTCCATCACCAACACCATCGATAAAATCAACGAGGAAAGATTCGGTACTAAAGATCCGGACAGCATGCGTGCTCCGCTTCAGATCATGTTCTGACACGGCCAACCCTAAGCTAAATATTATTATAGAAAAATGCTCTGGTATATCCGGGGCATTTTTTCCTGCTTTTGGCAAGCCTTGACAATGCAGGTGAAATTGTATACATTCTAAGAGAAACCATTGTTTTTACTCTTTTTTTTACAAAGGAGGTATTTATATGATAAGAGAAATCAAAAATAACGACATGACGGCAGTTGACCAGAGCAAACTGGCCGTAGTGGATTTTAACGCAACCTGGTGCGGTCCCTGCAAGATGCTGGCGCCTGTGCTTGCTGAACTTTCCGAAGAAATGACGGATGTTGACTTTTTCGGTCTGGATGTGGATCAGAATCCAGTACCTTCTGTGACCTATGGGATTCACAGTGTGCCGACGCTGATTCTGTTTAAGGATGGGCTGGAGGTAGATCGGTTGATCGGGTTTACGCCGAAGAATGAACTGGTGCGCTGGATCGAAGAAAATAAGTAGTAAGGTAGGTTTTGAAGGGGTTGGCGGCGATGCATAGCCGCCAGCCCCATTCACGTTATTGCGTGGATAAAAAAATCAGTGGACCGCGCCGATGAGGTCGGTGAGTTTTTCTATGTTGTGTCGTTTCATGTAGGTCTCTATGCCTTCGGCGATCTCTACGGTGGCATAGGGATTGATGAAGTTGGCGGTACCTACGGATACGGCGGTGGCTCCGGCAAGGATAAATTCCAGGGCATCTTCAGCGGTGGCGATACCACCCATACCGATGATAGGGATATTTACACTCTGGGCCACCTGATAAACCATGCGGACAGCTACGGGTTTGACTGCCGGTCCGGACATGCCGCCGGTTTTGTTGGCAAGGGCAAAGGTCTGGCGTTCTACGTCGATCTTCATGCCGGTCAGAGTATTGATCAGAGATACTGCATCAGCGCCTCCGGCTTCTGCTGCCCGGGCCATGACGGTAATATCCGTAACGTTCGGACTCAATTTCATGACTACAGGCTGAGCTGCCACTTTTTTGACCTCACGGGTGATGGCTTCTACGGCTTTAGGATCCTGTCCGAAGGTGATGCCGCCTTCTTTAACATTCGGGCAGGAAATATTGATTTCCAGAAGATCCACCGGTTCATTGGCCAGACGCTCTACCACCCGCAGATATTCTTCTGTGGAATGGCCGCAGACATTGACCATGATCTTTGTATCGTACTGTTTTAGAAAGGGAATATCTCTTTTGCAGAATACATCAATACCAGGATTCTGCAGACCGATGGCATTGAGCATGCCGCCGGTAGTCTCTGCCACTCGGGGAGTAGGATTTCCTGGCCACGGCACATCGGCCACACCTTTTGTAACTACACCTCCAAGGCGGGACAGATCCACAAATTCACTGTATTCCATACCGGATCCAAAGGTTCCGGAAGCGGTCATAACCGGATTTTTCAGTTCCACTCCGGCAATATTTACTCTTGTATCGATCACAGTTCCACCTCCGTACTTAAGAATACAGGACCATCTTTGCAGACGCGTTTGTTTTTCACCTGAGAATGCTCGTCTACTTCAGTGGACTGGCATACGCATCCCAGGCAGGCACCTACGCCGCAGGCCATTCTCTCTTCCATAGACACATAACAGGGAATATTTTTTTCAAGGCCATACGCTTTCAGTGCCCGAAGCATCGGTTTCGGGCCGCAGGCAAAGATCATATCCGCTTTCAGATTCTGTTCACGAATGGCATCCAGTACATTTCCTTTTGTACCGGCGCTGCCATCCTCTGTGGCAATCACCAGCTCGCCGGCTTTTTTCATCTCTTCCGTCAAAAACAACTCATCACGATAGCCCATGACCAGTACAGGCTCACCCGTTAACTGTTTGGCTGTCTCCAGCATGGGCGGCACGCCAATGCCTCCCCCTATGAGAAAAACTCTCTTGTTTTTAGCTTCTTCGATGGGGAAGCCATTGCCCAGAGGACCAAGGACCTCAACACTGTCTCCGGCTTTCAGCGCAGAAAACATCTCTGTACCTTTTCCCACCACGCGGTATACCAGACGCAGTGTTCCTTTTTGGGCATCAATTTCGCAGAGACTGATGGGCCGGGGAAGCAGATGGCCTCCATCATTACAGTATACAGATACAAACTGTCCCGGTTTTGCCTGGGCTGCGATCTTATCTGTCTGCAGCCATAAACTGTAAATATCCTTTGCAATACAGTCCTGTGAGATGACCGTACATTTTTCCTTAACTTTCATCTGTGACAATGCTCCTTATTTTGCTGCTTCCAGAGCGCCCTGAATATCAGCCTGCATATCCAGCACAGCCTGTCTGGATGCCTCAGCATAGTTTTCAGCGCCAAAGGAAGCGTATTTTTCCTGTTTGTAGGCGGCAATGATGCCGCGGGAAGAGTTCACGATAGCACCCAGTCCATCCTCATTAAAGAAGTGAACGAGATCAGCACCCTTTCCGCCCTGTGCGCCGTAGCCCGGTACCAGAATAAAGGACTTGGGCATGATCTTGCGCAGAGTCTTGCCCATCTCCGGATAGGTGGCGCCCACAACGGCACCTACATAGCTGTAGGTATCACCCATCAGTTCCTCACCCCAGGCAGCTACCTGCTCTCCTACCAGCTCATACAACGGCCGTCCATCCACCAGACGATCCTGAAATTCACCACTGGAAGGATTTGAGGTCTTTACCAGAATAAACAGGCCTTTTTTCTCCTCTTTACAAATCTTCATGAAGGGCTTAACACCATCAGAGCCAAGATATGGATTCACAGTAACAAAGTCCTCGTGAAAACCGCTATAGCTGTGACTTCCCACCTGCACTTTGCCAAGGTGGCCTACAGCATAAGCTTCGGAAGTGGATCCGATATCACCTCTCTTAATATCGCCGATGACTACCAGTCCTTTTTCCTGGCAGTAGCTTACCGTCTTTTCAAAAGCTTTCAGTCCTTCAATCCCGAACTGCTCATACATGGCGATCTGAGGTTTCACCGCCGGCACCAGATCATATACTGCATCCACGATACCTTTGTTGTACTGCCATACAGCCTCTGCCGCGCCTTCCAGAGTCTCTCCAAACTCTGCAAATGCCTTTTTCTGGATATGCTCCGGAATATAGCTCATCATAGGATCCAGGCCCACAACAATCGGAGCCTTAGTCCTCTTAATCCCTTCAATCAGTTTCTGTATCATCTCTTTTCCTCCTCTTTCTCTTATGCTTCGTAAACAATATTTCCATCACAGATGGTCATCTTTACTTTGCCTTTCACTTTTCTGCCGTTAAAGGGTGTGTTTTTCCCTTTGGAAGCAAAAGTATCTGCATCAATGGTATATTCTATTTCCGGATCAATGATCACCACATCGGCAGCTTTTCCGATTTCCAGCGATCCTCTGTCAATTCCAAGGATTCTGGCCGGATTATAACTCATCTTTTCCGCCATCTGCATGGGTGTCAGAATACCGGTATCCACAAGCTCAGTAATTGTCAGCGCTACGCTGGTTTCCAGCCCCACTATACCAAAGGCAGCACGCCTCATATCCGGTCCCTTTTCCTGCCGCGCGTGTGGTGCATGGTCTGTACTGATAACCTCAAAGGTGCCGTCCTTAAGACCCTCGATCAGCGCCTGTCTGTCTTCTTCTGTTCTCAGAGGCGGATTCATCTTATAGTCAGAATCCCCAGGCACGATATCTGAAGAAGTCAGCGTAAAATGATGCGGACATACCTCACCGGAAACTGGCAGTCCTTTCTTTTTGGCGATACGCAGCATTTCTGCTGCTCCCTTAGTGGAAACATGGCAAAGATGCAGACGGCATCCTGTCTCCGCTGCCAGGATCATGTCCCTGGCTGTAATCGTATCTTCCACACTGTTGGTGATTCCCGGAAGTCCGAGGGCACGGGTGTACTCATCCGCATTGACACAGCCGCCATTGACAAGGCTCTTATCCTCACAGTGATCCAGAAGGATCATATCTTCCTCGGCCATCACTTCCATCGCCTGCCGCATCAAAAGGGCATTCATCACTGACTTACCATCCTCACTGAGTGCCCTGACTCCGGCTTTTGCCATAGCACGGATATCCACCAGTTCTTCTCCCTTTTGTCCCACGGTGACGGAACCGGTCTGGATCACATGCACACAGGCCAGCGATTCTGCCTTATTCGTCACATAAGCGATACGATCCGGGCTGTCCATTACCGGTTTTGTATTTGGCATAGCCACCACCGTGGTTACACCGCCTCTGGCAGCCGCCTTTGTTCCGGTAACCACATCTTCCTTATAGGTCAGTCCCGGATCTCTTAAATGTACATGTAAATCCACCAGACCTGGCATCACATAACACCCGGCAGCATCTACAATGCGCTCTGCTTCTTCCTGTGAAAATGCATCGGATATTCTGCCTTCCCAAATATATACGGTTTCTACCTTGTCCCTTCCGGTTGCCGGATCAATCACCCGGCCATTTTTTACGATTAGATTCATAAAGCCTCCTGCAGTCTGAAAAATCAATTCCTTTAGCTTTTGTTTTATCCTATGTGCATCCTGTCAGCACATATTCTCTCACTATCATACACGAAATCTTTCTCGAAAGAAACCCTTTTTTTCCTTGACTTATACATTATGAAAAGATATAATCACGTTTATAGATCGGTTGTTCAATGTAATAGATTCACTAGTTATTAGAGATTATATTATATTCACAATATAATCTGTCATAGCTGGTGTTTTTTTATTCTCTGAAACAGACACCGGTAATATTTATTTTCTAATTTTTATGGAGGTAACACTATGTACAAGGGAACTGTTAAATGGTTCAACGCAGAAAAAGGCTACGGCTTCATCACCGGCGAGGATGGAAATGATGTATTCGTACACTTCTCCGCAATTGTGGCTGAGGGCTTCAAATCTCTCGAAGAGGGACAGGCCGTAACTTATGATTTAACAGAGGGCGCTCGCGGTATGCAGGCTGCTAACGTTGTTAAATGCTAATTCTGCCGTCGTTGTAGATATTGTGAAGGACATTGCTTTGGGGCAGTGTCCTTTTTCGTTTTATGGGGGACGGACGAAACTGCATCAGATTTTGCGGAGGTTTATGGGGGACGGACGAAACTGCATCAAAACGGCATTTGTCCCCAGGATAATCGTAACTCTCGCGCTCCTACTGCGCTCGCTCCGAGCCTGTAGTCTCGGAGTCGTGCTCGTTAAAGTCGCGCGATATTTACGATTATCCTGGGGACAAATGCCGTTTTGATGCAGTTTCTGGTTTATGCAGCAGCTGTATTTTACAATATAGCCTGTATTAATCGTTTATTCAGCCTGTACGCTTTGGGCGTAATCGTCCATGGCCTGGGTATTCAGTTCGTATACTGTTACTTCGGAGGCTTTGGCCTCTGCTGCTTTCTGGTATATGGAAAAACCACACCAGGCTACCAGTCCGCAAAGTACCAGTCCTGTCAGCCCGTATTCGATCCGACGGATCATTTTTTCTTTTTTCATGGTTTTTTCGCGGTTGGCTTTTTCTTTTTTATAACGATCAACTTTTTCCTGACTCATAGGTATATCTCCTTTTTTACAATCTTTGGACAGTATACACCTTTTTTGCACCGTTGTGAAGTTTTTTCCCTGGATTCACCAAAGATTCACCAATAGAGGCACTCCCGAATATTCATACCCTGTTCGTGTCTAAAGAAGCAACTTAAAGTACCAGAACCACACCGCCATCGTTGGCATACATGGATGTGACTCCTGCTGCAGGAATCACGTATACCTCCGGGATCACCAGCTGCCTTTTCAATTCATCTGCCACAAGTTTTGCTCTTTCCTCACAATTGCAGTGGGCAACGGCAGCTCTGCGGATCGTTCCGGGACGGATTCCCTTCATGGCAATGGCAGTCATCAGCTTTAACGCTTTGTTGGAGCCTCTGGTCTGATCCAGCTGGGTGATCGTGCCTTCCGGTGTGGAACCCATGATGGGTTTGATTTTTAAAGCAGAAGCCACAAAAGCCTTGATGCGGCTCAGGCGCCCGTTCTTTCTGAGAGTTTCCAGATTATCAAGTACAAAATACGTATGCTGCTGCTCAATATAGGCCTCCGTACCTACCACCACTTCGTCAAAAGAAGCTTTCAGATTCTCCAGTTCCCGAATCTGCATGCCGATCAGCGTTTCCCCCACAGAAGCACTGCAGGAATTAAATACATGACATTTCTTTCCCGGATGTTCATCCTCATACATTCGGGCAGCCAAAAGGGCACTGTTATAGGAGCCGCTGAGTTCCGCGGACAGTGTGACGATATAGACTCTGTCTGCGTCACCACAGGCTTTTACATAGGCATCCGGTGATGGGCAGGCAGATTTTGGGCAGGTCTCACAGGCAGCAACTTTTTTCAGGAAATCCAGCTGATCAAAGGTATCATCATCGATAATGATATCATCGCCGACTTCCAGAGTCAGCGGAACAGATACAATATGAGGATCCTCCTTCATTTCCGGTGTCAGATCACCGCAGCTGTCGATAATAATTTTATAGTCCATAATCGTCCCTCTTTTAGAAAAAAATTTATATTTTGTCTATTATATCATAGCCCTTGCTTTACCGCAATGAAGGAAAACAGCCGCATGAACTTTTTTGTCCCTGCGGCTGTCGTACTTTATCTCTCGTTTATATCTACAAACTCCTGATGCTGACCTACGTATTTGTATGCCGGACGAATGATCTTACCTGCATTGAGCAGTTCTTCCAGACGATGGGCACTCCATCCTGCCATACGGGAAATGGCAAAAAACGGTGTGAACAGTTCCTTGGGAATACCCAGCATAGTGTATACAAAACCACTGTAGAAATCCACGTTGGCACACACATTCTTGAACAGCTTTCTGTGTTCCATAACAAGTGTACCGGCCAGTCGCTCCACCATCTCATAGAGCGCAAATTTTTCCATCTCACCCTTTTCCTCAGCCAGCTGGCGGGCATATTCTTTCAGAATCACTTCACGGGGATCGGAAAGCGTGTAGACCGCATGTCCCATACCATAAATCAATCCGGAACGGTCAAAAGCTTTTTTATCCAGAATTTTCCGCAGGTAACTGCCTACTTCTTCTTCGTTGGTCCAGTCTTTGACATTGGCCATGATATCCTCAAACATTTCCTGTACCTTCAAATTGGCACCGCCATGTTTCGGGCCCTTCAGGGAACCTATAGAAGCAGAAATGGCAGAATACGTATCTGTTCCTGAAGACGTTACCACATGGTTTGTAAACGTTGAGTTGTTACCGCCGCCATGCTCCGCATGAAGCATCAAAGCCACATCCAGCACCCTGGCCTCCAGCTCAGTATACTGTCCGTCATCTCTCAACATCAGAAGAATATTCTCCGCAATGGAGAGTCCTCGCTTGGGATTGCGGATCAGCAGCGTCTCATCTTTACGGAAATGGCGATAAGAATGATACGAATAAATGGCAATAATGGGCATTTTCGCAATCATCTCCAGAGACTGGCGCAGTACATTCTCTACAGAAACATCTTCCGGATTTTCATCGTAGGTATATAAAGTCAGCACACAGCGCTGCATGGCATTCATGATATTGGCGTTGGATGCTTTCATGACTACATCACGGACAAACCGGCCATTCAGATTCTGCAGATCAAACATGACATCGAGAAACATTCTAAGCTGATCCTTTGTGGGAAGCTTTCCAAACAGCAGCAGATAGATTGTCTCTTCAAAACCGAATTTGCGCCCTTTCAGACCGTATACCAGATCCTGGACATTGACTCCCTGAAAATACAGAGAACCTTCCGCCGGAATACGACGGCCATTGATCAGCTGGTATCCATTAACATCAGATATCTCCGTCAAACCGGTCAGGACACCTTTACCGGCAGAATCACGAAGACCACGTTTTACATCATATTCAATATACAGGTTTGGGTTGATCCTGTGACTGTGCATAAGTTCATTTTCCAGACAGCAGATCTCCTCTTCCAACACTTCTGCATTGGCAGTCATTACTTCATCCTTCATAATAATATTCCTCCTCGTTTCGGTCATTATACGCTATCATCACTTGATTTTCAATCATTTTTGCACATCTTTATTACTGTTCTTGCATAATTTGTGTGGATAATGCAATTTTTTTCAATTTTTCATGCGTTTTTTGCAAGTTAGCGGATTATTTGAAACAGATTTTTTCTGGAACTTGGGGATGGGTTATTTTTCTCTTAACGGCGGTGCCGCCGAATTGGGAATGGGAATTGACATAAAAAGTCTTTCTGTGATAGATTAGACGGGAAAGGAGTCATATCACCATGCTTGCACTTCAGATACCTGACGTCAAATCTTTTATGTCCATGCTGCTTTTACGGGACACTTTTGACGCTTTTCTTTTAAAAGAGGCGGAAATTACCACCTTTGTAACCCATACCATTGACGGACTTTTACATCCTGCTTTTTTTGACGGTGCCGCCTTTAAGGATGACTATGTGTCCTGGAGGGATGTTAAGGGGTATTGTTATTCTGTGATCAAAGGGAAACGTACACCTCTGCATTTTCGTTTTGTTTTTCGTCTAAACAGGGCTAATACAGAGAAACTTATCTCCCAGAACCGGCTGGATATTGATCCGGAGGAGGTGGCCGGACTGTATCTGAATTGTCAGTTTGACGGAAATCGACTGATCTGTACCACGGGAACGGCACTGACTTTCTTTTCGATGGATCGGGTACTGGATCATTTGTGGGATGAAATGGTGGAGCGGTTTTTCCAGAGGAATAAAATTTTCTTTGTGCAGTCTTGATTAGTGTAGTGAGCCCCAGGTTCTGGCCGTCCGGCCCCTGTATATATACTTTGTCTGCGCTCCACTGCGCTCGCTCCGAGCCTGTAGTCTCGGAGTCGTGCTCGGTAAGGAGCTCGAAAAGTATATATACAGGGGCCGGACGGCCAGAACCTGGGGCATTTACTTTGTTGGGTTTATGAGGGGGGGATGGTGTTTCACCATCCTCCCTATTTTGTCAAGAGCATAAGGATGTCGTTGCTTCTGGCGATGAATTTGGTCATTTCGTCCGGAGACAGTGGTTTGTGGCTGAGGAGGGCCAGATCGTAGAGCTGTTCGCAGATCATGGGCACGTGCTCTCCTTCTTTGTTGTTTACCACGTATTCTACCAGCGGATGGTTGGCGTTGAGTACCAGGGTCACGCTTTCGCCGCCGAACATGCTGGCGTCCATGCCGTACATTTTCATCATATCCTGCATACGGCGGGTCTCTTCGCTTAAGGTGACCATAGCTGCTACATTGGCATTTTTGAGTCTTTCAACTTTAACTTCCAGTTTATCGTTAGACAGGGCTTTCTTGAAGACTTCGGACAGGGTCTCGGCTTCTTTCGTGAGATCTTCGCCATCGTTGTCTTTAAAGTCATCAGTCAGGTCGGCATCGATTCTCTGGAAGCGGATCTCCTGATTTTTCTGTTCAACATGACTGATAAAGGGTGTATCGATGTTGTGTTTCAGGATATAGGCATCCTTTTCCTGCTCGCGGAACATGTTGATGTACTGGCTCTGCTGTACTTCATCGGTCACATAGAACAGCGTGGTCTTTTCCGGTTCTTTTTCGGATTCTTCTGCTGTTTCCTCTGTCTTTGTCTCGTCTACAACTTCTGTCTCAGCAGTCTCTTTCTCCGGCTCCGGTTTCTTGTTTTCTTCGATGCAGTCTTTGAGGGTCAGATATTTGCCGTCAATGTTCTTAAACAGCACATAATCCATCATTTTGTCGGAGAATTTGCTGTCTTTGATGCATCCGAATTTGATGAAAGGACTGATATCATCCCAGTATTTCTCGTAGCTTTCACGGTCGGTCTTGCACATGCCGCTAAGCTTGTCAGCAACTTTCTTACTAATGTAATCAGAGATCTTCTTTACGAAGCCATCGTTCTGCAGTGCGCTTCGGGATACGTTAAGCGGCAGATCCGGGCAGTCGATCACACCTTTTAACAGCATCAAAAACTCCGGAATGACTTCTTTGATATTATCGGCGATAAATACCTGATTGTTGTACAGTTTGATGGTACCTTCGATGGAATCGTACTCGGTATTGATCTTCGGGAAATACAGGATACCTTTAAGATTGAACGGATAATCCATGTTCAGATGGATCCAGAACAGAGGCTCCTTGTAATCGTTGAATACTTTTCTGTAGAATTCCTTATATTCTTCCTCAGTACAATCGTTGGGATGCTTCATCCACAGCGGATGGGTATCGCTTAAGGAAACGGGACGTTTGTTGATCTTTACCTTGTCCTTTGCCGGGGAGATCTCTACGGTCTCTTTCTCACCGTTCTCATTCTCTTTTTCCTCGGTTTTGGCATCTTCGTGAATATGTTCTACCACTACATCGGTATCCAGAAGATCGGATTCATCGATGGTCTCATATTCCTGCTCTGCGTTGGCTTTGGCCAGATAGATGTTTACCGGCATGAAGGAACAGTATTTCTCGATAACCTCACGGGCACGGTATTCGTTGGCAAACTCCAGGCTGTCCTCATTCAAAAACAGCGTGATGCAGGTACCCACGGTATCCTTGTCACCATCTTTCATATCATACTCTGTACCGCCGTCGCACTCCCAGTGTACCGATTTTGCGCCCTCTTTGTAGGACAGAGTATCGATGTGTACCTCATCAGCTACCATAAATGCGGAATAGAAACCAAGGCCGAAATGACCGATGATCTGGTCTTCGTTGGTCTTATCTTTGTACTGTTCCAGGAACTGAGTAGCTCCGGAGAAAGCGATCTGTGTGATGTACTCTTCCACCTCATCCGCTGTCATACCAAGACCATTATCGATAAACTGCATGGTCTTGGCTTCCGGATCCACAATGACCTGGATCTTGGCTTTATAATCCTCCGGCAGCTGATACTCGCCCATCACGTCCAGTTTTTTCAGCTTGGTGATGGCATCGCATCCGTTGGAAATCAGCTCACGCATGAAAATATCGTGATCGGAATACAACCATTTTTTAATGATCGGAAAAATATTATCGCTGTTGATAGACAGATTGCCATGTTTCTCTGCCATAGTAAATCACACTCCTTTTTTGTTTTGCAGGACAGATCTTTATTACGTCCTCTGTTATAGAAGGTAGTTTAGTACGGCAGTTTTCATTTGTCAAGAAAAAATCAGCACTCAATCGAGGTGAGTGCTGATTTTTTATATTTATTTTATTCTTTTTCCTGTATGGCTTTCAGTATCTTGCTTATATGAAGGGGATAACCAAAATAATACCCCTGTAAAAGCTCAGGTTCCATGCGGCAGACAGCCTCTGCATAATTCTGGTTCTCTATTCCTTCCACACAGACTCGAACACCGATTTCATGCGCAAGCTCGATCATGCTCTTCATCAGCTTGTAATCAAAACTGTTTTCCATGGCGCGAAATGTGAAATCTCTATCCAGTTTAATGATACTTGGTTTTGTCATAGAAATATTAATAAAATTGGAATACCCGGTTCCAAAATCATCTACAGCTACCAGAAATCCGCAGTCACGCATCTTTCCCCACATCTTTCTGACCACCTGATTATTGTCCAGCAGCTGGCTTTCTGTCAGCTCCACGATCAAGGCATCATATGGCAGCCCATTTTCAGCCAATATCTGTTCTAGATCCAGATAGAATGCGCTTTTTTTCAACTGGACAGGGGACAGATTCACAGAGATCCGAAAGTCCGGATCCAGCAGACGGCATTGCCGGCAAGCCTCTGCACTTCGCTCGGCCACCCACCTGCCCACAGGAACAATCAGGCTGCTCTGTTCCAAAAGAGGGATAAACTCCGCCGGTGATATCCTCTCTCCACTCTCCCTTGTATATCTAAGCAGTGCCTCCGCACAGATTATTCTGTGGGTATGCGCATCCACTATGGGCTGGAAAACAACTTCGAAACCCACAAAATTATTTTTTACAGATTTTCGCATTTCCTGCAGCATAAGGCTGCGGCTGAAAGACTGCAGGAAATCTTCTTCCTGGAAAGTATACGACTGATTCCGGCCGGCGGCTTTTGCCCTGCCCAGAGCAAATTGGGATTTTTTCATAGCCGTAGTATAACTGCACTCTCTGTAATCCGCTGCCTCAAGAATACCCGCAGAGATCGTGAAGACCACCTCATAATTCATATTGCTGATCATTTCTTCGATACTGCATCGAATCTTCTGATAAAGTGCTTTCGCTTCCGGAGCAGATCCTGTATAGTCCGCCACAATAAATTCATCGCCCAGCATTCGAAACAGTTCCTGTTTGTCGGAAATTACATTTTCCATGGAAATCACAGTGCTTCGCAGAATAAAATCTCCGTATTTACCCCCAAACTGCTCATTGATCTCGCGAAACTCGTCAATTCCTATACGAAGGATAAATCCTCTGTCACTTTTTTTCAGAACTTCCTCATACCTTTTTTCAAAGGATGTTTCTCCCAAAAGTCCGCTGACATTATCCGCCATCTGTCGGGTACCGATCTCGTTAATGCAGCCGATCAAAAAAGCGGGATTTCCGTTACTCTGCCGGATCACCTTGCCTTTGCAATTGATCCAGACAGGCTGGCGGCTTCTGCTCATCCAGCGATAGCAGATATTATGTTCCTCCATATCTCCCCTGCTCAACGCTTCCAGCTGTACCATCAGTTCCTGCTGATCTGGTTCATAAACAAACTCACGATGCGCTTCAAGGACATGTGTAAACCTTTTGTCAGGAATAGCAAATCGTTCCACCGCTCGGTCAGAAATATAGTAAATATCTCTGATCATATCATATATGTAAAGATAATCGTTCATGCATTCGGAAAACGTCTGCATTAGTTCACGTACTGCAATAAATGTCTCTTCCCGCAGCAAAAGATCTCCCAATGCCCTGTCTATTCCATGAGTTTTTTTCTCTTCCAGAAGTTTTTCTGTATAAATGGTATAGCGTCCCTTTCCAGCTCTTTTCGAAACATACATCGCCTGATCCGCACAGAAAAACAGCTTACCATAGTCACGACCGCACACTTTCGTTGTACTGATTCCCATACTGACCCGAGTATAAAATTCCTCATGGAAAAAGCAAAGCCGTTTAAATATTCTGTCAGCCACTGCATGCAGATCTTCCGGCAGCTCCATGAACAGTACAAATTCATCTCCGCCCATTCGTACAGCCACATCTTTCATCCGACAGGCGGAACGCAGCGCATCTGCTATCTTTTTGAGCACTGCGTCACCAAACTGATGTCCCCGACAGTCATTGATCGATTTAAATTCATCTACATCAAAAACAAACAGCGCATATTCCTGATCCTGTCGTGACAGCAGTCTTTCCCGGATCACCATCTCTCCGCTCACATGATTCAAAAGACCTGTCATCAGATCCATTGTCGCTTTTTGTTTCATTTCCCCGGCAAAGATTTCCTTTTCCCGCTGATCAGTAATATCTTTTAGATAGACAAGTCCCAGTATGTCCTTAGTATCCTCATCCTCCATTATCTGCACCGTCTTATTTACCCAGACCCCTTTTTCTTTGACATCCCTGGTTCGATATTCTATCGAAGCGGAAGTGATGCCTCTGGCATAAATATTCAAAAGTTTATCACAGGTATCCAGACGCCGATAAGCACTCATACAGTCATCTGCCACCCGACGCGACCATCGCGAACAGTATTCATTATATGAACAGGGAGCATGCATACTTACTGCAGATAACACTTTCACTTCTTCATCATCTGTTACATGCTGAGAAAATTCTTCCTCAATCAGATCTTTGCTGAAATTGACCTGATAGACAACGATAGATTCATTCATGACTGCCTGTCTGTACTGTTTTTCATACTGCATGATTTTGCCTTCTTTCCTTTGTTTCTCTATATAGCTTACCGCATTTCGGCATTTTTTTCCACATACAGTTTTTCCTGGGCAGACAGATTTTTTCTCTTCTGTCCTCATATCTGTTTCTTTTGGATATTTTCACTGTACTATAGGACACAAAAAAGCTGCCGCCAGAATTCACATCCGAACGACAGCCGTTTCCCTTGTTCTAAATCACACTTCCAGTATCAGATAAGTACCGTCTCCCACAGCAAATACTTCCGAAGCTTCCAGAAGATCATCGTCCGACATACCTTCCACATCTGCACCGGCAGACTCCATATATTCTCTGACTTCCTTAACGGACTGTACAACTACCGCCATACAGTCTTCCAGAAACTCCTCTGCCTCCTCATACGTCTCCGCCACAGGCTCATCGTAAAGCTGTCCCTGATTTTTCAGAAAAGCAAGAATGCACTCTTCACTGTATTCTCCCATACCGCATACCTCCATCAAACAAATGTTCCATCTAAAATTCTTTGCAGTCCGTGTTCTACTGTATCCGTATGACGACAACACATATCCCTGACTCCCGGCACCGCTGTATGCATCGTCACAGGCATTCCCACATACGAAAGCATCTCCAGATCGTTGTAGTTGTCACCGAAAGCCACACATTCCTCCGGAGCTATCCCCAGACGCTTAAGGATTTGTTCCAGCCCGGTGCGTTTATTGACATGCTTAGGCATCATATCCAGCCAGGCATTGCCGCTGGTCACCACATGCACCCGGTCGCCATATCTGTCCTGCCAGTATTTTGCATGAGATTCTATACCATCTCTGGCATAAACCGATATTTTAAAGTAAGGCTCCTGTGTGGCAAAAATATCCTCCACTACGGTCACATTATTTTTCACCACATCACGCATGTGCACCACATAAGATTCTTCCTTTGGCATCAGGTAACTGGTGTGGATTCCGGACAAAAGAATCTCTTCTCCCGGTCTGGAGAGTATATCCTGCATGATCTCCTGTCCAAGCTTTCTGTCCATCAGCTCCAGATGAAGCATATCCTGATCACAGAAGCTAAGGCAGCCATTCTCACAGATATAGGCGATCTCATCCGCCACAGGAGCAAACAGCCGTCGCTGATTGTCATACTGGCGTCCACTGGCAGAGACAAAGCGAATGCCCTTCTCCGTATACAGGCGATGGATCAGTTTGCAGGTATCCTCCCGCAAAGACTGCGCTCCATTAAGAAGCAATGTTCCGTCCAGATCACTGGCTATCAGTTTAATCATATGTATTCTCCCTCTCGGGCTGCTATGCCCATATATTAAAACGTTATTTGTCAGTCTGCAACCAGGCAGCTGTATTTTTCACTCATTATACAATAAAACATGCTTTAATTCGTCAGCTTGTACAAATTCAAAACCAGCAGGAAAACAATGCGTCTACGGCCTGTTCCACCTGATCTGTCGGCATAGTGGCATAGCCAAGAAGCAGACAATCCTTCACCGGATGATCTCCGGGGGTCTGAAAAAAATCCGACAGACAATACAGCCGGATTCCCGCCACACCGGCTTTTTCACGGTACAGCTCAACCTCCTGCTCCCACTCTGTCTCCATCACAATATGAAGCCCTGCGTTTTCCCCATGGATCTTCACTGGAATACTCTGCCTTTTTACTGCCGCCACCAGACGGTCATGTTTTTCTTTATAGATACCTCTCATACGGTTCAAATGACGCTCAAAATGCCCCTGACGAATAAACTGTTCCATGACCCGCTGGTCCACCCTGGACACTGTTGTGGAAAAACAGGAAGCACGCTCCTCATACAACGGCAAAAGAGACTTCGGCAGCACCATATAGCTGATACGGATAGAGGGCGCAATAGACTTGGAAAACGTTCCCAGATAGATCACATGCTTACCTCCGTCATACCCCTGCAGCGCCGGCAGCGGATGACCCGTATAACGAAATTCACTGTCGTAATCATCCTCAAGGATATATCGTCCCTCTTTTTCCCTGGCCCAGCGGATCAGCTGTGTCCGCCGCTCCATGGGCATCACTGTGCCTGTTGGAAACTGATGCGACGGCATCACATAGGCAATGTCCGCGCCACTATCCGAAAGCTCCTCCACGCACATCCCCGCATCATCCATCCCCACTGCCGTCACACTATACCCCAGCGTTTTAAAACAATGATAAGCATTCAGATACGTAGGATTTTCCATGGCAATCCGCCGATTCTTTCCCAGAATCACAGAGAGCAGCATCAGCAGATAATCATTTCCCGCACCGATCACGATCTGAGAAGCCGAACATTCCACACCTCTGGCATAATGCAGATACTCACGCAGAGCCTCACGAAGCCCTGGATCGCCCTGCGCCTGCCCCTGCTGGAACATGTGCTGCTCCGTATCCAGGATCGCCGTCCTGGCCAGCCGGTTCCACGTAGCAAAAGGGAATCCATTCTCATCAATGCCATTCAAAGAAAAATCATACCGCCACGCCACCGGTTCCTCACTGTCCAAAACGTCCGCACATTCCTCCAGCGGCAGCTCATACAAAGTTTCCACATCACACACAAAAAAACCCTTGCAAGGCACAGGAGCAATATATCCCTCGTCCTGCAGCTTAGCATAAGCCAGATCCACCGTACTGCGGCTCACCTGCAGACACCCTGCCAAAGATCTCGCCGAAGGAAGCTTCACCCCACACTCCATCCGCCCACTGCGGATCTCACTGCGGATATACTCATAAATCTGCTCATACAACGGAGTCTTCTTATCAGCATCCAGAAGAATCGTCAACTCCCTCACGTCATTTCACCTCATTCTTTCAAAAACAGGAGCCACCATGCAATTGCCGCTGCACTTATATATATTGTTCTGAAAAACCCTCCGAAAACGCCGGCACTTAGCGAGAGCAAGCCAAAGGCGCAGTCTCGAGCTTAGTACCGCTGCGTTAGAGGCGGAGCGAAAGCGAGTTTTTCAGAACAATATATATAAGTGCAGCGGCAATTGTATGGTGGCTCCGTCACTCACCACTATTTCAGCAATTGTATAGTGACTCCGTCACTCACCACTATTTCGGCAATTTAAAGGAACTCTTCAGCGACACGATCCGATTAAACACCGGTGCCCCCTCCTTAGAATCCTTACAATCCACACAGAAATAACCATTTCTCACAAACTGGAAGCTCTCCAGCGGCTTAGCATCCTTCAGAGCCGGCTCCAGATAAGCCTGACACACCGTCAGAGAATTCGGATTAATGTTCATGGTGCCATCTTCATTGTAAACACCCTTCTCCTCATCGATCAGGTTCTCATACAGACGAACCTCACAGGGAACAGCCATGGGAGCATATACCCAGTGAATCGTACCCTTTACCTTACGTCCTGTAAATCCGGTGCCGCACTTTGTCTCCGGATCATAGGTACAGTGGACCGTGGTGATCTTTCCGTCCTCATCCTTCTCAAAGCCCACGCATTTTACAAAGTAGGCATTCATCAGACGCACCTCATTATCCGGGTACAGTCTCTTATATTTCTTCGGAGGCACTTCCATGAAGTCCTCTCTCTCAATATACAGCTCACGGCCAAAGGGAACCATTCTCTTGCCCAAAGCCTCATTTTCCAGGTTATTGTCTGCTTCCAGATATTCTACCTGACCCTCCGGATAGTTATCGATCACCAGCTTTACCGGATCCAGAACAGCCATCATACGGGATCGTTTCAGCTTCAGATCCTCGCGGATACAGTACTCAAGCATGGCATAGTCCACCGAGCTGTTGGCCTTGGCTACACCACAGAGATCCACAAACATCTTGATAGATTCCGGAGTGAAGCCTCTTCTTCTGAGGGCAGCTATCGAAACAAGACGGGGATCGTCCCATCCGTCTACGATACCTTCCTCCACCAGTTTCTTAATATAGCGTTTACCGGTAACCACATTGGTCAGATACAGCTTGGCAAACTCGATCTGCTTGGGCGGTCTTGGATATTCAAGCTCTCTTACCACCCAGTCATACAGCGGACGATGATCCTCAAACTCCAGTGTACACAGAGAGTGAGTCACGCCCTCGATAGCATCCTCGATGGGATGAGCAAAGTCATACATCGGATAGATGCACCAGGCATCTCCGGTTCTGTGATGGCTCATATGGGCCACACGGTAAATGACCGGATCCCTCATGTTAATGTTCGGAGAAGCCATGTCGATCTTGGCACGAAGTACTTTTTCGCCATCTGCATACTTACCGGCCTTCATCTCCTCAAACAGGCGGAGATTCTCTTCCACACTGCGGTCACGGTAAGGGCTGTTTTTGCCCGGTTCTGTCAGTGTACCGCGATACTCACGGATCTGATCAGCTGTCAGATCACATACAAAAGCTTTTCCTTTTTTGATCAGCTTTACCGCAGCTTCGTACATCTGCTCAAAATAGTCGGAAGCAAAAAACAGTCTGTCCTCCCAGTCAGCACCCAACCAGGCCACATCTGCCTTGATAGACTCCACAAACTCTATCTTTTCCTTGGTGGGATTCGTATCGTCAAAACGCATATTGAAACGGCCGTTATATTTCTGAGCCATACCGTAATTTAACAGAATGGACTTTGCATGTCCGATATGCAGGTAACCGTTGGGTTCCGGCGGAAATCGTGTACATATGGTCTCGTATTTTCCCTCTTCCAGATCGTTATCAATGATCTGCTCAATAAAATTCTTGGATACGGTTTCGTTCTCCATAATAATAGCCTCCTCTATTTCCATGCGGCATAAGAACCGCTTTCTCTCTCTCTCTTTAACAGGCACCGCGAAGTAATGCCAGTCTGTCGCGCATAGTATACCATGTTTTGTATCCAATGGCAAAGAAAAAACTCAATCAATGAATCGTATTTCGAGAAAAGCTGCCTAGCAGATTTGAACTGCCGACCTCCGCCTTACCAAGGCGACGCTCTACCAGCTGAGCCAAGGCAGCATAAATACGGTTTCTTTGATTGAGTTTCTGTAGCACTGCCTGCTACGTTTTAAGATTCTATCAGACATTCCTGTCTTTGTCAATAACATTTTTGAATTTTTGTAATTTTTTGCAATAAACCTACAATTTACAAAATTTTGGTCTCTATTCCCGGTTCAAAAGAGCCTTTACCTTCTGGCGGATCCGCTGCAATGCATTATCAATGGATTTTGGCTCGCGTCCGGTGAGCTCTGCAATCTCCCGATAATCCTTCCCTTCCAGAAACATGTCCAGCACCTGATTTTCCATCTTACTCAGAGACTCAGATATCTTCTTTCTAAGCACCCCTGCACTTTCCTTACCGATCATAATATCCGCAGGATCCAGATGCATATCTTTACTGGATGCCTGATCCTCCACCTCACTCATGGACATGGCCTCATTCAGCGGTCTGTTCTTGAGTCTCTGAGATTTTTCTATAGCCTGATAAATATTTCTTTCCACGCATAATCCGGCAAAGGTAGCAAAGGATGCGTTAGCCTCCGGATTAAAATCCCGTACAGCTTTAAACAAGCCCACCATCCCCTCCTGGATCAGGTCATCTCTCTCTCCGCCGGTCAGAAAAAGCATTCGGGTCTTTGAGAGCACTAACGGTTTATACTTCACCATCAGATATTCCACGATATCCGGATCAGCTCCCTGCCGTAAAAAACCGATCAGCTCCTCGTCTGTGTAGTCCGTAAACTGCATGCACTTATCCCCTCTGTCTTACCACCTCAAAAGCCAGTATACCGGCAGCTACCGATGCGTTCAGAGAATCAATGTCTCCCTTCATGGGAATAGAAACGGTAAAATCACAGGCTTCGCGCACGAGACGGCTGACACCGTTTCCTTCATTGCCGATCACCAGTCCCAGAGGGCCTTTGAGATTCTGCCGGTACATCACTTCTCCGTCCATGGCCGCACAGGCAAACCAGAGCCCCTGCTCTTTCAGTTTTTCAATGGTCTGTTTCATATTCGTGACTTTTGCCACCGGTGTATAGTTCAGTGCGCCTGCAGACGTTCTGGCCACAACAGCTGTAAGTCCTGCAGCTCTGTTTTTCGGAATGATCACCCCATGAGCTCCGGCCAGATTGGCAGTACGGATGATAGCTCCCAGATTATGCGGATCTTCAATGCCGTCCAGAAGCAGAATAAAGGGGTCTTCTCCTTTCTTCCGGGCATTCTCCAGAATATCCTCCACCTCAGCGTAAGCGTAGGATGCTGCCACAGCGATCACACCCTGGTGTTTTCCTGTCTCGGACATCTGGTCAAGACGGTCTTTCTCTACCATCTTGACCATGGTATCTGTCTTATCCGCTGCCCGAAGGATCGACTGTACCGGACCGTCCTTCAGCCCTTTTTGCACATACAGCTTATCAATGGTCTTTCCGGAACGAAAAGCCTCCAGCACGGCATTTCTGCCTTCGATATGATTTTCGGAAATCTTTGTTTCTTCCATCTGTCAGTCCTTTCCGGCGGATGACGCCTGTCCCTTTTGTTTTGTGCTTTCCACCGCGATTTGAAAAAGCTCATCCACCCGTTTCATGTCCCCCTTAAGATACAGATAGCCAAATACCGCCTCAAAGCCGGTGGCTCTGCGGTAATCTCCTGTGGTGGCATTTTTTGCCTTGGTGTAAGAGTGTGCATTTCTGCCTCGTTTATAGACTGCCAGCTCTTCCTCTGTAAATACCGGCAGCAAAGCCTCTGCCATGGCTGACTGAGCCGGTGCTTTGGCAAGAAGACTGGATCTCTTGTGCAGCTTATTTACCGGTGCATTGGCAGAAGTCACCACCATGGTTCGGATCAGAAGCTCATATACCGCATCCCCTATGTAGGCCAGAGTCAGCGGGGAATATCCCCGCACATCACTTTCTGATACTCTGGATCCCTCCCGCAGAACGGTTAAATTCTCTTCCATTGAACACCCTCACGTGTATCTTTCAGCTGGATACCCATAGCAAGGAGCTTATCACGGATCTCATCGGCTTTTGCGAAATCTTTTGCCTTTCTGGCAGCCTGACGCTCAGCAATCAGTGCCTCCACCTCTGCCTCCAGAGTATCTGCTTTTTTCTCTGTAATAATACCCAGGATATCGCAGAGTTCGCTGATCTCTTTTTTCAGTGTTTCCACGAACTCTTTGGAGCTGTCGGCACTTGCATTGGTATTGGCAAATTTTACCAGCTCAAATACGGAGGAAACAGCATCTGCTGTATTAAGGTCATCATCCATGGCTTCTTCAAACTTAGCACGGAACTGTCTCATTTCTTCGCAGGCTTTTTCTTCCTCCGCTGTCATGCCGGATACAGCTGTCTCTGCCAGATGATTCAGGGTCTCTACAGCTGTCAGGATACGCTCCAGAGCGTTTTTGGAGGACTCCATGATCTCTGCGCTGAAGTTCAGCGGACTTCTGTAATGGGCAGACAGCATAAAGAATCTGAGCACCTGCAGATCGTATTTCTCTCCGATCTCACGGACAGTGAAGAAATTGCCCAGGGATTTGGACATTTTGCGGTTGTCGATATTCAGGAAACCATTGTGCAGCCAGTAACGGGCAAAGATCTTGCCGTTGCAGCATTCACTCTGGGCGATCTCATTTTCGTGATGGGGGAAGATCAGGTCCTCTCCGCCGGCATGGATATCGATCTCCTCGCCCAGATATTTCTTTGACATTACGGAGCACTCAATGTGCCAGCCCGGACGGCCCTCTCCCCAGGGAGATACCCAGAAAGGTTCTCCTTCTTTTTTCGGTTTCCAGAGAACGAAATCCAGGGGATCTTCCTTCTGATCCTCACCACTTACCAGCAGGGAACGGTTGCCGGAGCGCAGATCATCCAGATTCTTGTGAGACAGTTTGCCGTATTCATCAAAGCGGCGGGTACGAAAATATACAGTACCGTTTACTTCATAGGCAAAGCCTTTATCGATCAGGGTAGTGATCATATCGATCATACCGTCGATCTCCTGGGTAGCCAGCGGATGGGTGGTGGCAGGTTTTACGTTCATATCTGCCATATCCTTTTTGCACTCAGCGATATAACGCTGAGAAATTTCTTCGGCACTGACGCCTTCCTCGATGGCTTTTTTAATGATCTTATCATCCACATCTGTAAAGTTGGATACAAAATTCACCTCGTATCCCTTGTACTCCATATAACGGCGGGCCGTATCAAACACAATCATTGGACGGGCGTTGCCGATATGAATAAAGTTGTATACGGTGGGACCGCACACGTACATTTTGACCTTTCCTTCCTCGATGGGAACGAATTCTTCTTTTTTGCGGGTCAGGGTATTATAAAATTTCATCTGAAGCATCCTCTCTTTCCTGTATCTATTTAAAACACGATGTGCTTTGGTTTTGTTTTGCACAGCCGGAGCAAGCGCTGCACCCTCCCATGCGATCATCTGCGGCAAAATCAAGCGCCGGAGAAATGGAGCATATTGCCTGGGCAGCGATACCTTCCATACGGCCTGTAAATCCAAGACCTTCCTCTGTGGTGGCTTTTACGTTGACCTGATCTTTTTCAAGATGCAGATCTTCGGCAATGTTCGCAATCATAGTATCGATATGCGGCAACAGCTTTGGTTTCTGAGCAATGACGGTGGCATCAATATTGTTGATCACATACATCTTTTCCTGTAACATACGTCCTACTTCGCGAAGCAGCATCCGACTGTCGGCACCCTTATATTTCGGATCTGTATCGGGAAAATGACGGCCAATGTCCCGAAGGGCTGCCGCTCCGAGCAGAGCATCCATGATGGCATGCAATAACACATCTGCGTCTGAGTGTCCCAAAAGTCCTTTTTCCCAGGGAATTTCTACACCGCCGAGGATCAGCTTTCGTCCTTCCACCAGTCTATGTACATCGTATCCCATACCTACGCGCATTTTCATAAGCTCCTCTCTGCCTGCTGTCATGAACCGCAGCATAGAACATAATACTCACTTCGGTGTCCAGCAGATTCTCCATAGAGTATACCCACTTTACCGGGGTATAGTCAAGAAACTTTGCAGGAAGAAGGTTTTTTCGTTTACTGTCCACTGGTTGCCGGTAAACAGTAAACGTTTTTCTTTGTCGCAAAACACATCCTCCTTGTAAAAGTCCACCGCAATTGTCAACTTTCCGCCGCAATTCTACGCAAAAAAATCCTATAACTATATATAAGTTTTTCAAAAAGACAATAAATGGTATCTATGAAGGTACTGAACAGATATAAAAAAAAACACTGATAAAATCAGTGTTTTTACATAGTAGCGAGAGGGGGATTCGAACCCTCGACACTACGGGTATGAACCGTATGCTCTAGCCAACTGAGCTATCTCGCCATATTCTTTTGTGGTATGGGGCCTATAGGGCTCGAACCTATGACCCTCTGCTTGTAAGGCAGATGCTCTCCCAGCTGAGCTAAGACCCCATAAAATAGCGAGAGGGGGATTCGAACCCTCGACACTACGGGTATGAACCGTATGCTCTAGCCAACTGAGCTATCTCGCCAT
>JAEDOO010000110.1 GCA_016301965.1 Lachnospiraceae bacterium
CCATTCTTATCTGCAGATGGAGGCTGCATTGTTGTTTCGTATGGGCTGACAGGTATTGTATTAAGCATATACAGGTACAAAAATGTTTATCCGCGCCATGTAAAAGTCAAAATGCCGCAGATAAAAATGACGATGGAATTATAGCCAAGAGGATACTGTAATACAGATAGAGTCACGTGGAGCCTGTCCTCGTGACTCTGCTAAAATAGTTAAAGAGTCGCAAGACCATGTGATGTAGGTGATATGAGGACATTAAATTAGCATAGCGAGTATTTTCAGTACCCAAAAACCTTGAGCCCCCAAAGCAGATATAGTATAATAAACCGAAAATACAAAAAGCAATTAAAAATACCGCACCACCGGTGCCAAAAATGGAGAATTCATCATGTTTCACATCCTGCCGGGGAATTTCTTCGTCCCCTTATCCTCGCCGAACCGAATCGTATATTGGGAATGTATATGTAAGCTGTTTTCCACCATGGAACATCAGCTTTCTTTTGGTGTGGAAAGAGATGTACTGGTCGATGAACTGGAATATTATTTTGATCAGACACAGGCTGCGGAGATGGAAGAAGATGAGTTTCAGGCTCTGGACAGCCGCGGCAAAGCCAACAGCATGCTGAGAAAGCTGGAGTTTTATGGCTGGATCGAGGTTGAGACGGATAAAAGCTATGTCCAGAGGGTCAATTTTAAGGAATATGCCGTAAAAATCATGAAAACTCTGCTGGAAATTGCTGAAGGAAAGCAGATCGAGTATCAGGGGTATATTTATACGATATACAGTCTGGTGCGAAGCAACACGGATCATCCGGGGATTGTGCTTCTGCAGATTCTGGAAAATACGGACATGCTGATTACCGGTCTGAAAAATCTGAATTCCAATATCAAGCATTATATTGATGAGCTGACGAAACACAGGACCGTAGCAGAGATCATGGATGCTCTGTTTAATGATTATATTACGAACATTGTGGATAAAGCCTATCATCGTCTGCTGACATCGGATAACGTGTCCAAATTCCGCCCGGAAATTATTGAACGTCTGGAAAGCAAAAGCAGGAATAAATCTTATGTTGCAAAGGCGGCGCAGGAGATCGCTGGCATACGGGAAATATCTGTGGAGGAAGGCCAGGAACTGGTATATCGCTATCTGCATGAGATTATAGAAGCCTTCCGAAATATGGACGATATCCTGATGGAGATCAATCAGAAAAATACCCAGTATCAGAGGGCTGCCATCAACAGAGCCAGATTCCTTCTTTCGGGGGATGAAGATGTTCGCGGTCAGTTAAAGGAAATTCTGCTGGGCCTGAATGAGGCTGTCAATGAAGAACAGATGGATCTGGGAGGAATCTACCGGATCGAGTTTCTGGACGGATTGATCCGGCTATACAGCAGCAGTGTGATGGACAGCAATTCCTTATATTCACCAACGGAAGGACGAAAAGAATTTGTGCCCCAGGAGCTTGTAGCGGAGGAACCTGATCTTTTACTTCGTCAGGAAAAGATGCGCCGTATTACGGAAAAAATGCAGAGGATCCTGAGCCCTGAAAAAATCGGGAAATATGTGGACAGCCAGCTGGGCGATAACCTTGAGATGCGTGCGGCGCAGTTTCCGCTGGAAAAAGTGGAAGATTTTATAAAGATCATATATATCCGCCTGTATGGTCAGAGAAAAAACATGAATTACACGGTAGAAAGCCTGAAAGAAACAGAAGCAGGCGGATACCGCTTTAAAGATTTTGTGATCCGGAGGAAATCATGATGGAATTGCTGGAGGGAATGCTTCAGAAGGATAAGGACGAATTTAAACGCATCTGTAACCGATTGCTTGGCACCTGTTTTATATGTAAAGGAAATCAGACCAGCCGTTCGGATTATTACTTTGTGCTGAAATACAGGGACAAATTCCGCATGTATCTGGACGTGTTGGGCTATCGTCTGGAGATCAATGAGGAGTACGGCGTGATTCAGCTGACGAATTCCCAGAATTACAACCATCTGAATCTAAAGCTGTTTGAGTCCATTATTTTATTGATCCTCCGCATACTGTACGATGAGAAAAAGAGGGAGCTTTCGGCCAGTGATGAGGTGATCGTCAATCTGGGCGATATCCAGGATAAGTATCTGAGTCTGAAAATCCGGGACAAGATGATTGACAGAACCACCATGCGTAACGCGCTGAGCCTGTTTCGGCGTTTCCAGCTGGTGGAGACCCTGGATAAAGATCTGTCGAATGAGGAATCCAGAATCCTGATTTACGATTCTATTTTGATGGCTGTGCGGGTGGAGGATATCCGTCAGGCTCATGAGAAACTGGAAGTATACAGAAAGGGGAAGGGCGCGAATGAAGAAGCTGACGAGACTGAAGCTGATTAACTGGCATCGGTTTACGAATTGTACCATTGATTTTGGCGGTTCTACCCTGATTTCCGGTGAAAACGGTGCCGGAAAATCCACGCTTCTGGATGCAATTCAGTTTGTGGTGAACTGTTCCGCCAATTCGTTTAATAAAGCGGCTCATGAGAATGGCAAGCGTAAGCTGACGGGCTATATCCGTTGTAAGACGGGCCGGGAGAATAAGCCGTATGAGCGGACCGGGGAGCTCAGCGCCCATGTGGCGCTGGAATTTTATGAAGAAAGTAAACAGCGCTATTTTATTATCGGAGCGGTAGTGGATTCTGCTTCTGAGGGACAGGAGACCACGGTTCGTTATCTGATCGACAATAAGCAGATTACGGACGATATGTTCCTGAATGGCCGCCACATTCGTTCCATATCGGAATTCAGGGCCGCAAATAAAGGAATTAAGCAGTGGTGTAAGACGCAGGCAGAGGCCAGAAAAATGGTGCTGGCCCGTCTGGGACGTATTGAAGATAAGTTTTTCCGTCTGATTCCCAAGGCGCTGGCCTTTAAACCCATCGATGACATCAAGGATTTTGTGTATTCCTATGTGCTGGACGAAAAGGAAGTCAACATTGATGTCCTTCGTGAAAATGTACGCACGTATCAGGATCTGGAGCGCACGCTGGAGTCTGTGAAAAAGCGGATGAGTAAGCTGGAACAGATCGAAAAACATCATGACGAAGTGCTGGACTGTGAAAAGAAGGATCACATGTACGAATATTTCCTTCAGCAGGCACAGCTGGATATTACAAAGGAAACTGTTCAGAATACGGAATCGCAGATCCGGACAGAGGAGTATCGGCTGAAAGAAATTCAGAATTCCCTGGCTCAGCTTGAACGGGAATGGACGAAAAAGCAGGAGATGGAAACCAGTCTCCGAGTGGAATTAAAGCAGAATAAGGAGTTTCTCGCCCTGGAGGAGCAGAAGAAAGAACTGGAACGGCTCCAGGGAGAGGAAAAGAACAGTCTGGAGGAAAAGAGAGAGCTGATGCGCAGTGTCCGCAAAGCATCAGACGCTGTAGGAAAGCTTCTCGAGGTATCGGATGTGGATGCCTGTATACGGGAATATGGAGATTCTCTGAAACAGCTGGAAAACCTTTCGGATATAGCCGAAATGAAGCAGCTGACGGAACAGGTGATCCGGTATAAAACGACCATGTATGGAAAACTTCAGCGAAAAATGGCGGAAATCCAGGTGGAAGTCAACAGCCGCAGGCAGGAGCGGGAGGAACTGGACCGGAAGATCGACAGACTGGAAAAGAAAAAGCTGACCTATCCCGATGGTGTGGAGCGCATGATGGCTGCAGTGAAAGAGGAATTTGCGCGTATAGGACGCAAACCGGAGCCCTATGTGCTTTGCGAACTGCTGGAAATTAAGGATGAGCAATGGAGAAATGCCGTTGAGGGATATCTGAATACACAGCGTTTTTATATTCTGGTGGAACCGGAGAGCTTTGATATTGCCCTGGGTATCTATGACAGGCTTCGCAGAGAGAAAAAAGCTTACGGTGTGGGCCTTATCAATACCCAGCAGATGGAAAAATACGAGGAAGCGCCGGAGGGTACGCTGGCTTCTGTGGTTACTTCCAAAAACAGATATGCCCGCCGATACATCAATATGGTGTTGGGAAAAGTCCAGATGTGTGAGCGCTATGAGGATCTGAAAAAGTATCCCACATCCATTACAAGAGAATGTATGCGCTACCAGAACCGTGTGGCCAGTGCTATTAAGCCGGAGATCTTCAGTGTTCCGTTTATCGGAAGCCATGCGTTTAAGGTACAGCTTTTGCAGGCAAAAAAGAAGAGGGATCTGCTGAGTGAGACGATTGCAGAACTGGAAAAACGTCTGTCGGCTATGGAGTCCGTATTTGGGCCGCTGAATACGGAGGTGGATGTGGATATTAAATACAGACTGGATGTTATCTCTCGTCTGCGTGTGCTTCATGGGGAAATCAAAGCCTGTGAAGACAATATCCGTACACTGAAGAAAAATGCCACACTGATCCAGAAGCAGATTCAGCTTGAAGCTCTGGAAAAACTGGTCAGAGAGCTCCAGCAGGAAATCAATCGGAATAATCAGAAGATCGGCACCATCGAACAAAGAATACAAGAGAAAAAATCCCGAAAAGAAGTTTTGCTGCTGGAACAGATGGAGGTACAGCAGCAAGTGGCACAGCTGGCGGCTGCGGCAGGGGATGCATTGCCCCTGTGGCTGAAAGAATATGAAGGACAGACTTCTCAGAAGACCTATGAGCAGTTCAGGGACAATTACGACCGCCGAAGAAAAGCCAATGAAACCATACGTAAAAACGCGGAAAATCAGATGATAGACTGCATGATCACGTATAAAACGGAGCATGATTTCGGGGCGGCACCCAGCATGGCAGGGTATCCGGAGTTTGCCGCGGTATATGACCGGCTGAAGACTTCAGAATTGCTGGAATACGAGGAAAAGGTTCAGTCTGCCCGTATGGCAGCGGAAGAGGAATTCCGGGAGCAGTTTCTGGCCAAGCTGCAGGAAAATATGAAGCAGGCGCAGGGCGAGTTCAGGGAACTGAACCGGGCATTAAAGGATATTGTCTTCAGTAATGAGCGGTATGAATTCCTGTTTATGCCCAGCCGAAAATTCCGCAGTTATTATGAGATGATCATGGATGATTTTAATGTGGTACAGGGAGAATCTATTTTCAGCGGAGTTTTTCATGAGAACCATAAAGAGGTCATAGAGGAGCTGTTTGAGCGGCTGGCATTGAATAATGAAAGCAGCACCAAAACGCTGGATGAGTTTACCGATTACCGTACGTATATGGACTATGATATAAAGATTATTCATACCGACGGAACCTTCTCCTATTATTCCAAGGTCTGTGAGGAGAAGAGCGGCGGAGAGACGCAGACCCCGTTTTATGTGACGGTGGCGGCTTCCTTTGTTCAGCTGTATACCAACAATATCGGCGGGGAGGCAGCGGGACTGGTGATGTTTGACGAGGCCTTCAATAATATGGATGATGAGCGAATCGGCGGTGTACTGGAATTTTTAAATCGTCTGCCCCTCCAGCTTATCATTGCGGCTCCGCCGGATAAGATCCAGTATATCGGGCCGTCTATGGAGGAAACTCTGCTGGTGATGACCGATGAAAAGGTAAGCTTTGTGGAGGAGTATTATCATGCAGTATGAGAAACGGATTCTGCATGCACTGCTGGATTCCTATGAAAGCAGCAGTTTATCCCGGGGTGAAAATAAGGTATCGGTTCATGTTGCGTTTTCATTTACGCCAAAGACCATGCCGGCATATTTTGATGAGAGCTCACTGGCCTATGAGGATATCCATGCGGCGGTAAAGCATCTGGAAGAGTTGGGATATGTACGGGCTGTCTGGAAGGGGAAAAAAGAAAATCATATTCTTCAGAAGGTTATTTTATGCGAAGATAAAGTAGAAGAAGTCTATCGATATATCGGGCGTATGCCGAAGAAAGAACAGCAAAAGCTGCAGCTGCGAGCGTTGGAACAGCTGACAAAAGAGTGTCAGACACCGGCAGCCTCAGCGTTTATTTGCTGGCTCATGGAGCGGCTGCAGCAGGGCAAAACCGTAAAGGAATATCTGGATCTGGAGGATACGAAAGGAACGAAACAGATGATCCGGGCGATTTCTGCCATAGAGCGAAATCAGGAGGAGACATATATTCGAGAGTTTTCCATTCGCTGTTTTGGCGACAGTAAGACGCTGGAGAGACGGCTGAGCCTGATCGGAAAAATCATGCGAAGATTTTCTGAAAGCTATGAAGACATGGATAACGACGCAATCCTTGCTGAGCATGGCATATACCATACACCAAATTATGTATATATTAAAGGATGCGGCTGCCTGCGAATGGGGAAAGAGAATCGCTGTACGGTAAATCTGGAGGAATTACATCAGGG
>JAEDOO010000111.1 GCA_016301965.1 Lachnospiraceae bacterium
TAAAGGAAAGATATTCCTCAAAAAAATATGGTATTCTGCCAGAGAACAATACAGAAAGCGAGGAAACCTGTATGAAAAATGTTCTGGAATATCTGGAGAACAGCGCTGCCGTGTGGCCGGACAAATCTGGTGTGACGGACGAAAAAGGAACATACACTTTTCGTGAGGTATACAAAAAGAGCCGGAGCATAGCTTCAGCGCTGGCGCATGATGTAAATCCCCGGCAGGCTGCGGCAGTGTTCATGCCCAAGGGAAAGGATGCGCTGATCTCCTTTTTGGGAATTGTGTATGCCGGAGGTTTTTATTCTTATTTTGATCCGGAACTGCCGATGAGTAGACTTGGCATGGTGGCAGCGGTTTTGAAACCCTCTGTGATTTTGACAGATCGTGAGCATATGGAGGAGGCGAGGACACATTTTTCCGGGATCCCATGTTTCAGCATAGAGCAATTGATGCAAAGCTGTGAAGATGCAGAGTATCTGGAACGGGTGAGAAGGCAGCAGGTGGATGTGGATCCGTTGTATGTAAATTTCACCTCCGGTTCTACAGGAAAACCAAAGGGCGTGGTGGTCAGTCACCGTTCCGTCATTGATTTTATTGATGCATTTTCACGGACCTTTTCCCTGGATAGCCGTGAGTGTATTGCGAATCAGGCACCCTTTGATTTCGACGTATCGGTAAAGGATATCTATACGGCATTGAAAACAGGGGCTGAACTGGTGATCGTGCCAAGAGAGTTGTTTTCCCGTCCGGCAGAGCTTCTGGATTATCTGTGTGAACATGAGGTTACCACTATGATCTGGGCAGTATCGGCATTGTGTCTTGTCAGTATGTTTCATGGTCTGGATTATCGCTGTCCAGACACGGTGAGAAAGGTGATGTTCAGCGGAGAAGTGATGCCGAAAAAACAGCTGAAGGACTGGATGGAACACCTGCCGGAGGCTATGTTTGTCAATCTGTACGGACCTACGGAGATCACCTGCAACTGTACATACCATGTGATCGACAGAAACCGGGCATACGAGCAGGGAATCCCCATCGGGATGTCTTTTGATAACGAACAGGTATTTCTGGTAGACGATAAGGGAGGGCTGATAACAGAAACGGACAGGATTGGGGAAATCTGTGTGCGTGGTACGGCACTGGCACTGGGATATTATGAAAATGTGGAACAGACCGGCAGAGCCTTTGTGCAGAATCCGCTGCACAGTCTGTATCTGGATCCGGTATACAAAACCGGAGATCTGGCGAAATACGATGAGAGGGGAGAATTGTATTTCTGCGGCCGGAAGGATTTCCAGATCAAATACCGGGGACATCGAATCGAGCTGGAGGAGATAGAGGGCACCATGGAAAAAATGGATGGTGTGGAGAGATGCGTCTGTGTGTTTGATGAAGAAAAGAGTCGTCTGTATGGATTTTATGCCGGAGATATTGACAAAAAGACACTGCATAAAAACTTGTCGGCGACGCTTCCGGTATTTATGGTTCCGGAGCGGCTTGTGCAAAAAGAAAGTTTTCAGCTGACAAAAAACGGAAAGGCAGATCGGAAGGCATTGCTGGCAGAGATAAAAAGGGGGGATATAGATAAATATGCTAAAAAATAATACGATAGAGGAATTGTTGAGAAAACAGATGACACCGTGTTATGTGTTCGAAGAAGCCAGGCTGAAACAGCGCCTCGACTTTCTGAAGGCCATGCTGCCAGCGCAGGTGAAGCTCTGTTATGCCGTAAAGGCAAATCCGTTCATTGCAGCATGGGCAGCAGCTCAGACAGAACGTGTGGAGGTATGTTCTCCGGGTGAGGTCAATATCTGTCTGAAGGCAGGAATTGCGCTGGATAAACTGGTGGTTTCCGGGGTGTATAAGACACCGGAATACATTGACTGGCTGGTGCGGACGCATCCGGATATCGGGCGTTACACCGTGGAATCCATGGAACAGCTGGCACTGCTGTTTAAGGCGGGCAGGGATACGGGGAAACGTCTGCCGGTACTGCTTCGGCTGACCAGCGGCAATCAGTTTGGCTTGGATGAGGCTGAACTTCGGTCCGTGATCCGTGACCGTGACCTGTACAAAGAGATCGATATCTGTGGTATCCAGTATTTTTCCGGTACCCAGAAACATACGGCCCGGCGCGTAAATAAGGAACTGGCGTTTCTTGGCAAGTTGTGTATGGAGCTGAAAGAGCAGGAAGGATTTACCGTTCGGGAAATAGAATATGGCGGCGGCTTTTATGTCCCGTATTTTCAGGAAGAAGCTTTTGACGAGGATACATATCTTCAGGACATTGCTGAGGAAATACAGAAGCTTTGCGATATTACAGATGTAGTATTGGAGCTTGGCCGAAGTATTGCGGCATCCTGCGGCACCTATATTACCCGGGTGGTGGATGTAAAAACCAACAAAGGACAGAAGTATGCCATTGTAGATGGAGGAATTCACCAACTGGTCTATTTTGGTCAGATGATGGCCATGAAAAAGCCATTCCTGCAGAAATGGCAGGAAGAAACAACACAGAGAAAAGAAGAATGGACGATCTGCGGTTCACTGTGTACGGCCAACGATATTCTGGTTAAGCAATATCCGCTGTCGGAAGTAAAGATTGGAGATGTGCTGCTGTTTGAGCGCACCGGCGCTTACAGTATGTTGGAAGGTATGGCACTGTTTCTCAGCAGAGAGCTCCCTGCAGTATTTGCCCTTAAGGAAGAGGGTGAACTTAAGAAGCTTCGCCCACAAATTGCGGTGGATGAGCTGATATTCATGTAATTTTCAGGATATGTCGAAGCATTTGCTGATGTGAGGGTAACAAAGTGGTCCTGATGTTTAGAAATTCAGGGATTTTGCCGATAGCATGGGCATGCCTGTGTATCTGTGAAGGTACTGAACAGATACATATACATAAAAGATAAAAAATATAAAAGGAGAATGAATCATGGAAGAATTAATGGACATTTTACAGGAGTTTGAGCCGGGAGTAGATTTTGAACACTGCACAGATCTGATCGATGGGAAAATCTTAAATTCCCTGGAGATCTTGTCTCTGGTGGCAGAAATCGAGGATGTGTTTGATATTACGATCCCTACCGTAGAGATCGCACCTGATAATTTCAATTCCGCTCAGGCCATGTGGAACATGATCTGTCGACTGCAAGAGGAAGAATAAATGACCTCTTATTGCTCATTTCCCTTTCTGTTCCTGTTTTTGCCGGCAGTTATTGCTGTTTATCAGCTGATGCCGGAGAAAAAGCGGCCTTATGTACTGCTTGTGGCCAGCTACCTGTTTTTCTGGCTGATCAGCGGAAAGCTTCTGGTGTTTTTGCTGTTTACCACAGCATCTATATATTCTATAGGAAAAAGACTGGACAGAGAGGGAGAGAAAAAAGATGCTCTGTTAAAGACTGCGCCCAGAGAAGAGAAAAAGGCCATACGCCAGCTGTGCCAGAAAAATCAGCGGCGATGGCTGGCTCTGGGTATATTTCTGCAGCTGGGGATTCTTCTGACCATCAAATACAGTGGCTTTTTTGTGGAAAATATAAATCAGCTGCTGAAATGGCAGCAAATAGAACCGCTGATCAAAGTGCCCCAGTTTGTCATGCCCATCGGTATTTCTTTTTACACACTGCAGGCATTTTCTTATCTGACAGATGTGTATCGCGGTGTGACGAAGGCTGAGCCGAAGTTATCCCGTCTGGCGCTGTATATGAGCTTTTTTCCCGGCCTTATGGAAGGGCCGATCTGTCGATACAGAGATATGGCGGATCAGCTGTCAGCCGGAGGGAAAATAACCTACCATCAGCTGACCTATGGTGTGCAGCGGATCCTATACGGCATGATCAAAAAGGTGGTAATTGCAGACCGGCTGAATCCGCTGGTACAGGAACTGTTCGACTCCGGGACGGCCTACGATGGAGGGCTGATGTTTGTAGCTCTTTTTGCGTTTACGTGTCAGGAGTATATGGAATTTTCCGGGACCATGGATGTTGTCATCGGTACGGCACAGATCTTTGGCATAAAGATGGCAGAAAATTTTGAACGGCCCTTCTTTTCCCGGACGATATCGGAATTCTGGCGGCGGTGGCATATTACTCTGGGTACATGGTTTAAGGACTATATTTTCTATCCCGTCTCCATGGCAGGACCGATGAAAAAACTGACCAAAAACACCCGTAAATCTTTGGGCAGTTATTACAGCCCATTGCTGGCCGGTACAGTGGCACTCTTTTGTGTATGGTCACTGAATGGTCTGTGGCACGGCGCAGGATGGAATTACATAGGGTTCGGCATGTTTCATTTTGTACTGATCGCACTGGGGAACTTTGTGGAACCACCTGTGGCCTGGGCGGCGAGAAAGATCGGGCTGCAAAGAGAATGTTTTCCCTGGAGACTGTTTCAGATGCTGAGGACGGCATTTCTTGTAGGAATGGGCGAGGTGATCTTCAGAGCTTCCAGCCTTCAACAGGGGCTGCAGATGCTGAAAACAATGTTTACCTCCTTTAGTCTGTCCTCTGTTAAGGACGGCACGCTGTTTGCCCTCGGTATTGACCGCCATGATTTTCTGATCACAGCCGTTGCTTTGTGTCTGGTGCTTACGGTGAGCATTCTGCAGGAGCGGGGGATAAAGATCAGAGACTACATTGCTGCACAGAAAACACCGGTTCGCTGGCTGATCTACTATGGGGCAGTTTTGTTTGTGGTGGTGTTTGGCGCCTATGGAAACGGCTATCTGCCCATCGATCCGATTTATGCAGGATTTTAAGGAGATTAAAGAATTTTGACACGAAAAAAAATATGTATACGATGTACCGCTTTTTTTGCGGGACTCCTGTTGTGTCTTCTGGCGGTTTCCTATGTGGTAGCACCTAAAGGAAATGGGGAACATTCCGGATTTATTTATCGGGATGCCAAAGGGATCATTGCAGAAAAAGAGAATACCGTCGATGTGGTCTTTCTGGGAGACAGTGAAGTTTATGCGTCTATATCCCCCATGCAGCTGTGGGAAGAACAGGGCTTCACCTCGTATGACTGCAGTACAGGAGGGCAGCTTTTATTTGACACACTGGAACTCTTGAACACGGCCCTTGAAAATCAGCATCCGAAGCTTGTGGTGCTGGAGGCGAACGCTACGTTTCGAAAGTTTTCTATAGGGGAAATTGCCTACAATAAGGCAGGGGAGTATCTGGCGGTTTTCCGGTATCATGACCGATGGAAATGGATGAAACTGTCGGAGCTTTTCGGCCCCAGGGATTTTAACTGGACCAGTGAGATGAAAGGCTTCCGCCTGAATCTGGATACGAAAGCGGCATCTCAGAAAGATCATATGAAGGCATCCGATAAGCTTAAGGATATGCCGAAAAAGAATGCGTGGTACATAGAGGCCATCAAAAAGAAGTGTGAGGAAAATCAGATTCAGTTTATGATTCTCAGTACACCCAGCAGGCAAAACTGGAACATGAAAAAGCATAATACTATTGCTGCCATGGCAGAAGAGTGGGGTGTCCCTTATGTAGATCTGAATCTGAAGGAAAAGGAACTGGGTGTGGATTGGCAGACAGATACGAAGGATAAAGGGGATCATCTCAATTATTTCGGAGCACAGAAAGTGACCTCTTATCTGGGCAAATATCTCAAAGAGACGTATGATCTGCCGGATCATCGGGGAGATGCGGAATACGACAGCTGGGACAAGTGTCTCAGAAAATATCACGAACAAATAGATGTGCTGACGGCAAAATTAAAATAATCTCACTGCAATAGTGACAATTCCCTTTTGAGCATCCATTTTGATTGGATAATTCACAGCAGAAAAAGAATATCCTATGAAAAACGCTGTTTTCGGATGAGAGAGCACATCCGAAAACAGCGTTTTCATGTCTTGATGTATAAACCAGAAAGAACCTATCTATTCTTCACTATTTTTCTCCGGAAGGAACACATGCACCTTCTCCACCCGGTTGCGTTTAACCAGTTCCGTAATCATCTTGATACCGTTATCCAGCTGGATCGTTTCACCGCTCTTTGGCAGACGGTCCAGTTTTTCGATGATATAGCCACCGATGGAATCGTATTCTTCAGACT
>JAEDOO010000112.1 GCA_016301965.1 Lachnospiraceae bacterium
CGGAGCTTGAGCCGCCGCAGGCACTTAAGCTCAGTGCCATTGTCATTGCCATTCCTAACGCAAGAATTTTTTTCATTTTCATGTCTTTTCTCCTCTAAAAATCTTTCGATTATTTCTTTTATACTTTACGGTATAAAAGTCTGTGTTAAATTATACCATGTTTCGGCAGTATGTCAATCTCATATCGCCAAAACATGGTATTCTTTGGGCAGTTTTCTGCATTTTTACAGTTGTTTTTTGAGAACTTCCAGGGCTTTTTCCAACTGCAGATCGCTCTGCGCATCCTGCGGAAGCTCCACTTTCACATCCGGCTCGATTCCTTCCCCATGGATGCAGGTACCGCTGGGCGTATAATAGTAGGCAATGGTCATCTTGACAGCGCTTCCATCGGTAAAGGGAAACGTCTTCTGTACAATACCTTTTCCGTAAGTCGTGGTACCTACCAGAGTACCCACGCCGTAATCATGCACTGCACCGGCAAAGATCTCAGAAGCACTGGCCGAATATTCATTCACCAGCACCACCATGGGGATATCGATAGGGGTTTCTCCGTCACAGGAGTATTCTGTCTTCGTACCGTCCTTTGTCTGCATATAAACCACCAGACCTTCGGGAAGGATCTGGCACAGAGTGTCCACCGCGGAATCCACCAGCCCTCCCGGATTATTTCTCAGATCTATGATCAGAGCCTTCATCTGCTGCTTCTTAAGATCCTCATAGTGCTCTGCAAACTGCTGTGGTGTCAGGCCGGTAAACTGGGTGATCTGAATATAGCCGATCTGCTCTTCCAACATCTCAGAACCCACCACCGGCACCTGGATATCTTCTTTTGTCACATCCACTTCATAACTTTCACTGTCGCGTTCCAGAATCAGATGCACAGTATCGGCTTCGCCGGTTTTAATTGCCGCTGCTACTCTTTCCAGCGCCGTTTCCTTACAAAGGATATCATCCACCTGTATCAGCATATCTCCGGCTTTGATACCTGCTTTATCCGCGGGCGTATCCTTATAGACCCCCACTACCAGTACCTCATTGGTCTCTTCGGATTGCTGCATAATGATGCCGATGCCCCGATAATCTCCCTGAGTGGAACTTAGGATCTCCTTATACTCATCTTTCGTATAGTAATCCGCATAGTCATCTCCGATCCCCTGGAGCAGGCCTTTCAGCATACTGTCTGTCATACTGGCCTCATCCACATCTTCCAGATAATTTTTATCGATCAAATCCTCGATCAGCCGGATTTTCTGCTGTGTACGCTCATCTGTGGGGGCCGTGCCCGTCTGTGTAAATATCCGTACCCGTCCTGCCGCGACTGTCACCACCGCTGTCAGCGCAATGCCCAGCACCAGTCCTTTGACGAATCCTGTTTTTCTCTTTTCTCCCATAACTGCTCCTTGTCGTTCTGTTTATACATATGTAAAAGGGCAGGTGATATCACCTGCCCCATCGTCCTTTTTCAGACTTTGAGATGTTTGCGGATCGTGAAACGGCTGCCCACAAAACCGATACCGATACCGAGGAGCAGTCCCACCGGCAGCAGTACGGAGAACACCTGCTTCACATCCAGAAACTGTACAATATCGTTCAGGATATGGAAACGGGTCAGCACAAAGCTTACGGTCTTGCCATACAGCACATATACCAGTCCCAGCGGAATGGCGGATCCCACAAGACCGAGGATAATACCCTCAATGGTGAAGGGCGCGCGAACGAAGAAGTTCGTGGCACCGATCAGTTTCATGATGGCAATCTCGTTGCTTCGCACAGAAATACCAACAGAAATCGTGTTGCTGATCAGGAAAATGGAAACTGCCAGCAAAATAATGATGATAGCTGCGGACACATAGCCAAGCAGCTTATTGAATGTACTCAGCGTCTTGGTGGCTGATTCGGAGCTGTTAACCACACGTACACCTGTCAGGCCCTGAATGTAGCTGATCAGTTCCTCCTGGTTCTCGATTTCGTCCACATAGACCTCATAGCTGGACAGCTTGGCCAGCGGGTTGTCCCCCTGAAAACTCTCCGCTGCAGCTTCAGAACCTTTGAAATACTCCTGACGGAAGGATTCCCAGGCATCCTGGGCAGAAATATAGTTGATCTGCACCACTTCGTCTCTGGCATTGATCAGCTCACCGATCTCGTTGATACGGCCCTGATCCAGATTCTCATCAAAGAACACGGTCATGGTCACGTTGGATTCTGCATTGCGGACAATATACTGAAAATTGACCACGATGGAGAAAAACAGACCGAACAGAAAGATACAGGCACTCATCGTAGCAATAGATGCTACAGAAAACATCAGATTGTTCCAGATATTTTTGAAGCCCTGTTTTACGGCATAGATAATCGTACTAATTCTCAATGTAACCACCCTCCTGCTGATCGCTGATGATCACGCCGTTTTTGAGCGTGATTACGCGCTTCTTCATCTCGTTAACGATCTCACGGTTGTGGGTAACCACCAGAACTGTGGTACCTCTCTCATTGATTTCCTCCAGAAGACGCATGATCTCAATGGAGTTGGTGGGATCCAGGTTACCTGTGGGCTCATCGGCCAGCAGAAGGTTCGGGCGGTTGACCAGGGCTCTTGCCAGGGCCACACGCTGCTGCTCACCACCGGACAGCTCATCCGGCAGAGATTTGTATTTGGCTGCCAGACCTACCAGTGTCAGAATCTCCGGCACACGCTTTTTGATCACGCGGTTGGGCATTTCAATGACACGCTGGGCAAAGGCCACATTTTCGTATACATTTCGATCCGGAAGCAGACGGAAATCCTGGAATACGCAGCCGATACCACGGCGGAATTTCGGAATCTTACGGCGTCTGAGCTTATTGACCTCAAAGCCGTTAACTTTGATGGAACCGGAAGTGGCATCCAGCTCTTTTAACAGAAGCTTGATCAGGGTGGACTTACCGGAACCGCTGTTTCCTACGATAAAAACAAATTCTCCTTTATTAATATGTAAGGATATATTGTTAATGGCAGGCTGTCCCTTGGTATTGTAGGACTTGGTAACGCCATCTAACGTAATCATACTACTCCTCCTTTATATCTTTATGATCTCCCCAAAGATTTTCTAACTGATTGTAAACCATTTTTCCGGAAAAGAAAAGATGTTCTGTAACATTTTTAACATTTTCATAATATTTTCACGAAAAATCAGTCTTCCCACTGCTTTTCCAGGTAACGACCTGTCACTTTATAGAAATTGTCCAGCTGGCGAATATAGGCAAAATCCTTGCCGAAGATTCTCTTTTCCGCTTCCAGATCCTTGTCTTCTCCGGCAAAAATACCAAGCACAGACACACCGTTGTTTCTTAATCCCCGGATTTCCTGAGCAGTATCCGATACCGCATACTCTCCCTGGTACGGCTGGGGATTGCGGGCATTCGGCCGATTGGCAATAACATCGTAGGGACGGCCGTCGCTTAGGATCAAAAGGATCTTCTTATCCTCCTCCCGGTTTAACAGATCTCCGGCAACCGCCCGAATGGCCAGACCATCCCGATTATTCGAGGATGTCGTAAAATTCATGATCTGCGCATTGGCACTCTGGGGATCATCGTAATCCCGAAACTGCTGCAGTACCGTATAATCCCAGAAAGTACAAAAGCTGTTGACCCGATGGGGAATATGCACATTGCTCAGAGCCTCCATCAGGATATAGGCCTGCATGGCTACCTGCTCCTGACGCTCCTGCTGGGAACCGCTGGCATCTATAAGGATCTCCACCACCAGATCCTGCTGCTGTTCCTTCTTTTCTTTCAGAAACAGACGGGGATCGCTGACTCTGCCTGCCCTCCAGAGCCTGGAAGGCACCAGGACCCCACTGTCTGCCGGAACATAGGTCACTTCATTATGAAGACTGATGGCTTTTTTGAGTACCTGGGTCAGAGCCTGGATATTCTGGCGCACCATACTGAAGTGGGACTTCAGATAATTTTCGTTTTTGCGCTTCTGGCGCAGGGCATAGGCGTACTGATAATTGTGACGCACAGGATTATTCAGGATACCTTTGGTATAATACAGGCCGCAGTCCGCGTGAACCCCCCGGCAGTGGCGATAGTTTCTCTTTTTTTCTTCCAGCGGTGTCAGATATGTACGGCCAAAGTTCGTCTCGATATAGCTGTATACCTTGGCAAACTCCTCCTCTGTGACCAGAGTCACTTTCTTTTTCCCGGAAGAAGTGTTTTCCTTTTCTTCCTGTGGCTTTTCCTTGTGGGTATTCACCATCTCCCTGCTCATTTTCTCCAGAATATCCTCGAGATTTTCTTCGATGGCCTCCTCGGAAAGAAAATCCTTCCAGTCAAATTCCTGCATCTCCTCCAGGGTAACTCCCAGTACATCCTGCAGTGTGCCGTGCTTATGCAAAAATGTAGGATCCACCCAGGAATTATACAGTTCGTCAATACGGGCGATCAGCTCCTCTGTCTCCGTTATGGAAGCGATATCCAAAAGCAGCTCCAGCCGTCTTTCATTTTCCATGTTGCTTGCCCGGTACGTTCCCAGTGTATGTCTCATCCAGAGAATCTTGGCCCGTCCCACCCGGCGCATACTCATCATTTCCTCATCCTGGCGAAGGATCGCCGCGTAGGCTCTTTTTCGCAGGGAAGCTGTTCCCGGACGGTCCGCTGTGATCTTATCCCCCACCGCCGCTTCGATGCAAAGCTGGGACAAATTAAGAAGCTGCTGCTCATCGGCACCAAGAAAGATCTTTTTGATCAGGTACAGGCTCAGCTGTTCTTTTTCAAAATACTGAACAAAGGCTCCCTGCTTGACGGCGTCATACAGGGCGATATCCGGAGCCTTGCGGTACAGCTCCAGATCCGGACGCACCACCAGGGTATAATCGCCGCAGATGGTCCAGACCATGTTCTTTATGCGGTTTTCTATTTCCATCTGGTAGATGCTGAGAAAGCTGTCCTGATTTTCCATCCTGGTGTCCTTCCTTTTCGAATTTTTTTACACAAAAATATCTTCTCTGGTCCACTCCTCCGGAATACGCACCATCACCACATCGTTGACGATATCTTTTTCAAACCGGTCAAAACATTTGTTCACGATACCCATGCGTACGGCACGAAGGGGCGCCAGACCACAGCGGATGGTCTTTAATGCCGCGATCAGGCCTCGAAGGTCCAGAGATTTTGTGGAAATCTCACCATTCTCCGCTTTTTCCTGCAGATCAAGAAAAACACCGATAAACTGGGACAGTTTTTCCGGCACAGCATCGGGAAATACTGTCTTTAAAATTTTTTCCAGAGTCTCTTCCGTCTGCCTGGGCATATCAATAACCATGAAACGGGACACCAGAGCCTCATTCAGTTCCCGGGTGCCCGCATAGCCGTGATTCATGGTGGCAATAAAACGGGTGGACTCTTTCAGACAGATCCGTTCGTAACCGGGAATATCCATGTAGCGGCGGTCATCCAGCACTGCATGCATAACAGAAACGGCATCGTTTTTTGCCATATTGATCTCATCCAGAATGCCAAAGGCTCCCTGCTCGGCACACAGGCAGATGGTGCCCTTACGAAGCTCTACCTGGTTGTTTCTAAAGGTATCGGTACCGATCAGTTCCGCGCTGCCGGTCTGCACGTGAAACGATACATTGTAGGAAGGCCGGCCAAAGATCCAGGCCAGGTTCTCTGCCAGCACATTTTTACCGGTAGCTTTCGGTCCTGTCAGCAAAAGGTTCTCTCCTTCCAGAATACCGGCGATGGCCATCTCCAGTATCTCTTTTCCGTAAAAAGGCATCATCGGCTTTACGATCCGGTTTGCCGCTGCAGGATCCACCGGGTATTTTTCCCGAAATCCCAAAACTTTATCTATAAGCTCACGGCTGATCTTTTGCTCTGTGAGCATGGCCTCTACCTGTTTTGTCATCTGTGTCATGGCTGTTTTCTCCTTGCCTCTGGCTTTCTATACTATTCTCTGCACCGATTTTAGCACATTCCCGGAAGCTGTACAAGGCAAGTGATTTGGCCTGTTCCAGAC
>JAEDOO010000113.1 GCA_016301965.1 Lachnospiraceae bacterium
CACCGGCTGCTCCTGTCCTGCAGGAATAAAGGTCTGCATCGTGGATGTATCTGCCGTAAGATACCACTTTCTGTGACCCGGAAGGCTGGGCAGAGCGTAGGAAGCCTTATCCCAGTACATATTGTAAACTACATAGATATATTCTTCTGTTTCGTTTTTCTCATAAGAGCCGTTATACAGCATGCCCACACCCCGGTCCGCCGGCTCAGTGCCTACAAACCACGCACGGTCGGAATGATAGGAAAGATCCGGCACACCTTTCGCCAGATAATCCGTGTTGCGGGGCTGTTTTTCCATGGAAAATACAGGATGAGCCTTGCGGAACGCCACCGCATCCTTCACAAACTGCAAAAACTCTTTATCCGCTTTTTTACGGCTGTATTCCACCCATCCGATCTCATTGTCCTGACACCAGGCGTTGTTATTGCCCTGCTGAGAATTTCCAAGCTCATCTCCGGCATACAAAAGCGGGATGCCCTGGGATAAAAGAAGCATGAGCATCGCGTTTCTTTTCTGATTATAGCGAAGTGTGTTGACCAGTTTTTTGGTGGAAGGTCCTTCTTCGCCGCAGTTCCAGCTGAAATTCTGGCTGCTGCCATCCCGGTTGGCCTCTCCGTTGGCATCGTTATGACGGAAATCATAGCTTACTGTGTCTGCGAGGGTAAAACCATCGTGATTGGCCACATAATTGATAACCTCCACATTCTGGGGATTACGCTTATTTTTCTCTATAAATCCCTTTAACTGATTTTCGTCACTCTTTAAGATCGAACGGATACAACACTGGAATCCATTATCCATGGTGGCCACATGACGAAGAGACGGCTTTTCGTTACCGTACATGTGCTCATCTGCATAGGAAAACATCAGACGCGTATGGGCAAAAACAGGATCCTTGACCAGTTCTTCCACGGGGATCCGGTCACCCACAATACTGAAACCGTCCACACCATACTGCTGCTTCCAGAAATACAGCACACGTCTGATCAGCTGGGCTGTGCAGTCTCTGCCAAAAAAGAATTCCATGTACAGATCCATACCGTTCTCATGACAGGCGCTCACCAGCTGGGCAAACTCTCTCTGCGGATTGGAAGTGGCACAATAAGAAGCTTTAGGTGCAAAATAGAATCCTCCCATATACCCCCAGAAATTAGTACGAGATTTTTCCTCTTCTTTTGTTTCTATTTCATATTTCGAAACCGCCTTACCCGGCACTCTCTCCAGGAAATCATAACAGGGCATCAGAAGCAGGGAAGTCACACCCAGGCTTTTCAGATACGGAAGTTTTTCTTTTACTCCGGTAAACGTGCCTTTTTTGGATACACCGGACGATGCATGTTTGGTAAGTCCACGCACATGCAGTTTATAAAGCAGCGTATCCTTTGCGGCACGATACGGACGGTCTCCCTGGAATTCTGCCGGTGGAAGATATCCGCAAAGAACACCCCCTACCTTATCCGTACCAAAAGTCTCCCGTCCACAGATAACACCCGCGTAGGGATCCGGCGTCATCACACCATCCAGCACAAAGGTATAATACCAGGGAAATTTTTTCAGCCCCGGCAAACGCACAGAAGCCACTTCTCCGATAAAGCTTTCCCTGGGGAAGACGATTTCCTGTACTATAGTCTCTTTATCCTTGTCGTATAACCGCAGGCGGACATCCTCCGCCTGTTTTGTCTCCACCGCAGCCTGAAATCCGTCTGCTGTCTTTGTCAGACCCAGCACACCGTCAAACCCCGGAACTGTCTTAAAAAGCAACTCTGTCATTGTCGTTCTCCTTCTACTAAAGATCAATATCCAGCTCCACCGGACAGTGATCAGAGCCTTCTATGGTTGTGTGAATTTTTGCGTCCTGCAGCTTATCCTTCAGGCAGTCTGAAACGCAGAAATAATCGATACGCCAGCCTGCATTCTTCTTCCTTGCCTGAAAACGGTAGGACCACCAGGAATAGATGCCTTCGGTATCCGGATAGAAATACCGCCACGTGTCAATAAAACCATTCTCCAGAAGCCGGGTAAAGCAGGCTCTCTCCTCATCTGTAAATCCGGCATTTTTGCGATTGGTTTTCGGATTTTTAAGATCGATCTCTTTGTGCGCCACGTTAAGATCACCGCAGAACACCACTGGTTTTGTCTCCTCCAGTTTTTTGAGATAGGCAAGAAAATCCTCTTCCCATTTCATCCGGTAATCCAGCCGGGCCAGCTCATTCTGAGAATTCGGCGTATACACTGTGATCAGATAAAATTCGGGATACTCAAGTGTGATAACCCTTCCCTCGTGGTCATGCTCGTCCATGCCGATGCCGAAGGTTACGTTCATAGGCTCTTTCTTTGTAAATACCGCCGTACCCGAGTATCCTTTCTTGTCCGCGTAATTCCAGTATTCGTAATACCCCGGCAGATCCATCTCAATCTGATCTGCCTGCAGCTTACTCTCCTGAATGCAGAAAATATCCGCATCCAGCTCATGAAAAATATCTAAAAAACCTTTTTTTACACAGGCTCTGAGCCCGTTTACGTTCCAGGATATAAGTTTCATCCGGTTCCTCCTGTATCTTAAGCATGTTCTTACAACCTCATCTGCAAATGATTCGGCCTGTCCTGAACTTACAATATAATAAATACAATACGTCAATTTATTATATCATACTAACTCACTGGATAAAAGCATTGCCTGAAAATAATACTATCCCCAAACGCCCCCTGACTTTCTTCGTATCTGTACAGTACCTTCACAGATACAATTCGCAAACCCATGAAAATCATCTGTGCTGAAGAGGTTTGGTCATTCCTGAATCATGTTCTTACGACCTCATCAGCAAGTGATTCGGCCTGTTCTGAACAGTTACCTCTATTTCTAATAATCTGTACAGTCGCAAGCGATGCATCCTGAACCCCATGCATATGTCGATGTTCCTGTCGATGGGATTCTATTTCCTTCCATATATCAGGAGTGATTTTCTCGCCTGGGCAGATCAGGGGAATTCCCGGAGGATACGGGATGACAGCCTCTCCGGCAATGCAACCTACGGCATCACTCCAGGCTATCCTCTCTTTCTGGGCGAACCAGGCGTCACGGGGTGTCATCACCATGGGCGGCAAAGTCATCTCTACATTTTTTCCAGTAATACTTTTCTTTTCATCAATCGAGGCATTCGGGAATGTATCTGCCAGAGATAATTGTCCTCTGCTTTTTTCCTTATTTCTTCTCTTCTGAAAGATAGTGCCCTGCTTTATGGCCTCCTGCCTGTCTGACACCATCGTACCAGCTGCCGCCTGCACCAGACGGTCAATATCTTCCTGCGTATTGGCAGGTGTAAGCACCGCCAGCGCTGTGATACCCTCTGCCAGTTCCAGATCCACACCATGCTCTGCAAACATACGGTCAGAATACTCCTGCGCCGTCAGCTGCAGTCCGGAAACATTCATGGTCAGGCGGCTTTCATCCAGAGCAAAAATCCCATATTGCCCTTCCAGTTCTTTTCCCGGGCAACGCATTCCCGGGATCTGGTTAAGCTTCTCTCTCGTTTTTCTGGCTGTTTCCTGTAATCTAGCCAGGTTCTCACGGCCTTTGCGATACAATTCTCTGCGGGCCAGATCCAGTGAAGTCATCAAAAGGTAAGACGGGCTGGTGCTTTGTACCAGTTTTAAGGCTTCGTCCACCCGGCTTTCCGCCACAATGTCCGAATTTAAATGCAGCACCGAACTCTGGGTCAATGAGCCGGTCACCTTATGCCAGCTCTGCACACACAGATCCGCCCCGCATTGCAGCGCCCCTTTTGGAAGCTTGTCAGAAAAATACAAATGACCGCCATGAGCTTCATCCACTAACAATGGTATCTCGTATCCGTGGCAGATATCCGCAATGGACCGGACATCACTGAGCATGCCGTAATAATTTGGAGACACCAGTGCCACCGCCCGAATGTCCGGATCTTCATCGAGCTTTTTTCTCACTGTTTCAGGTCGTATCCCACCCCACAGCTGCAGTTCAGGGATATACTCCGGCATCATCCAGACCGGAACCGCCCCGGACAGGATCAGCCCCATCAGCATGGATTTATGGGCATTTCTCGGCAAAAGGACCTTGTCCCCCGGTCGTAGGGTCGCCAACAGCATGGCTTCGTTTCCGCAGGTAGTTCCATTCACCAGAAACCAGCTTCGCCTGGCTCCGTATAGCTTTGCCGCCAATGTCTGTGCTTCCAGAATTGCCCCCTCCGGTGCATGCAGATCATCCAGTCCATGGGCTTCCGTCAGATCATAGCCAAAGATCTCCTCTCCCACATCCTGTATCCATTCTTCTGCGATTCCCCGGTCAAACCGATGACCGGGTATGCAAAAATATGCCGGTTTCTTATCTTTATATGCCTTCACTGTTTCAAACAGTGGTGCTGTTTCCTGTCGATTGTGCATGATGTCCTCTTTTCTCTTGTTCTGACAAATAAAAATCTGTCTTATTATACCATAGTCTTTTTGCCTGTCTCCAGACTTTCCTTCAGCTTTTTCATCGGGCAATTTATCTGATATTTCCGAGAGGTTTCATTGGCTTTTTGATTGACTTTTTTTGATTGGCTTTTTCTTGCTTTTTCGCTTGTTTTTTCGACTTGCTTTTCTTACATTCTTTTCCTTGCTTTTATTTCTTCCATCTGCTAAAGTAGGAATAACTAATGTTAAATATAGAAAGGATAAAATACAATGGCAGAAACATTTAGCAACGGCGGAAGCTGCAGCGGCAACTGCTCTTCCTGCGGTGAAGACTGTGATCGTTCCACAGTAACTCTGACTCTGGAGGATGATACCGAACTGGAATGTGCTGTAATCAGCATTTTCCCTGCAAAAGACAATAAATACATTGCTCTTCTTCCTCTCGATGAGAACGGCGAAAACCATGACGGCGAAGTTTATCTCTATCGTTACTTCGAAGAAAATGGCAATCCCCAGCTGGCCAATATCGAAGATGACGAAGAATACGAGATCGCTTCCGATGCCTTCGATGAAATGCTGGACAATGCAGAATTCGATGAGCTTGTAGACGGCGAAGATCTGTAATTTTCCATTGGGGACGGTGTTTTCTGGCTTTTTATCTGTCCCCAATGGCTTATTTTCAGAAAAGTGAGTGGACATGTGATATGGATCCTGTCATACAGGCAGGGTTAATATCACATGTCCACTCACTTTTTCTGACTTACCATCTTTTCCGGACCACTGATGACAGACAAAGCGCCGGAACTACCGCCCCGGCTTATACAAAATATCTACCTTCCAATTTGCCAAATGCAAATTCCTATTCGCAGGTATGCCTCGATGACTACCTTTGCTTTTGATGTTTTGGGATTTTTGTTCGTAGATGTGCCTCGATAACTACGCTTGGATTTGCTGTTATTAGGCTTTTTGTTCGTGGGAGTGCCTTGTTCAGATTGTTGCAAATAGTATATATTGCAGAACCCTTTGGTGTATGTTAATCTCAAAATATATTCCAGAAAGACATCCAAATGATTTGTATGTATATGGGAAGTTTTGGTATAAAATGGAACTCATTCAACGATAGTAAATTATTATAATAATGGAACGACATTATTTACTTCTAAATTGGGTGTTTACGGTTTGTATTCGTATGCAGCGACATATGATCCTCAATTTTGATATAAACAAGGAGTGAAATACAATAAATGAAAAGACGAAAATTTAATTTGAAAGTAGGTATGTTTTTAGTAGTATTACTATTATTATCCGTGGTGATTATGTATGAACATAAAAATGATAAAAAGAGTAATAAAGAAGAACCCTATGAATTTGGAGTAGAAGCCGGTGCAACGGATATAGAGAAATACCAGATTCCAGAAGAAGATTTAGAGCAACTCAGCACCGGATCCTTAGCAGAGACGATATTGACCAATGGTTTTCTGATGCAGTTTGAGGCGTACGATAGCAGTAAATATGCAGTAGATATGCACATGGAAATGTTCAATGTGTATCCTGCATTATTCG
>JAEDOO010000114.1 GCA_016301965.1 Lachnospiraceae bacterium
GGATCTACGGCATTTCCTTTGGACTTACTCATCTTCTGACCGTTCTCATCCTGTACATGGCCAAGAACGATAACATTTTCATAAGGAGCCTTGTTAAACAGCAGTGTGGACTCTGCCATCAGAGAATAGAACCATCCTCTGGTCTGGTCAACAGCCTCGGAAATAAACTGTGCCGGGAACTGCTGCTCAAACACTTCCTTATTTTCAAAAGGATAATGATGCTGGGCAAACGGCATGGCACCGGAGTCGAACCAGCAGTCGATAACCTCCGGAACTCTCTTCATGGTCTTGCCGCAGTCCGGGCAGGCGAAGGTCACTTCGTCAATATACGGTCTGTGCAGCTCAACTTTGGCATTTTCCGGATTACCGCTTCTCTCCGCCAGCTCTTCGCGGCTGCCGATGCATTCCATATGACCACATTCGCAGGCCCATACCGGCAGCGGAGTTCCCCAGTAACGGTTACGGGAAATACCCCAGTCCTGAATATTCTCCAGCCAGTCACCAAAACGGCCTTTGCCGATGGATTCCGGGATCCAGTTTACGGTGTTATTGTTTCTTACCAGATCATCCTTGACCGCCGTCATCTTTATAAACCAGGATTCACGGGCATAGTAGATCAGCGGAGTATCACATCTCCAGCAGTGCGGATAATCATGCTCAAATTTCGGTGCATCGAACAGCTTGCCTTCCTTTTCCAGGTCAGTCAGCACCATCGGATCCGCTTTTTTGACAAACACACCGCCGTAGGGGGTATTGTCTGTCATCTCGCCTTTAGCGTTGACCAGCTGTACAAAGGGAAGATCGTAGTTGCGTCCGATACGGGAGTCATCTTCACCGAAAGCCGGAGCAATGTGTACGATACCGGTACCGTCAGTCATGGTAACGTAACTGTCGCAGGTCACGAAATGTGCTTTTTTGCGCTGTTTTGCAGCCAGCTCACCGGCAACAGCAAACAGCGGCTCATACTCTTTGTATTCCAGATCTTTTCCGGTATAGGTCTCCAGCACTTCATATGCCTTCTCACCCTCCCCGGCCAGCTTGCCGAGAACTTTATCTGCCAGAGCCTCTGCCAGATAATATACATAACCGTCAACGGCTTTTACCTTAATATATGTCTCCTCCGGGTTTACACAGAGTGCCACGTTGCTGGGCAGTGTCCAGGGTGTCGTGGTCCATGCCAGGAAGTAAGCATCCTCCCCGATCACTTTAAAACGCACTACAGCGGAACGCTCCTTCACCAGCTTGTAACCCTGAGCCACCTCATGGGAGGACAGCGGTGTACCGCAGCGCGGGCAGTAGGGAACAACCTTGAAGCCTTTGTAGAGCAGTCCTTTGTTCCAGATCTCTTTCAGCGCCCACCATTCGGATTCGATAAAATTGTCATCATAGGTCACGTACGGATCATCCATATCTGCCCAGAAACCAACGGTACCGGAGAAATCCTCCCACATACCTTTGTATTTCCATACAGATTCTTTACATTTGGTGATAAAAGGATCCAGACCGTATTCCTCGATCTGCTCCTTTCCGTCCAGACCCAGAATCTTCTCCACCTCCAGCTCTACCGGCAGTCCGTGGGTATCCCATCCGGCTTTACGGGGAACCATATAGCCCTTCATGGTACGGTAACGCGGAATCATATCCTTAATTACACGTGTCAGCACATGGCCGATATGGGGTTTACCGTTTGCGGTAGGCGGTCCGTCATAGAAGGTATAGGTAGGACCTTCTTTCCGGTTTTCCATACTTTTGCGGAAAATGTCATTGTCTTTCCAGAATTTTTCGACCTGCTTTTCTCTCTCTACGAAGTTAAGGTCTGTCGATACTTTCTGATACATCTTTGTGTCTCCTCCATGTTTCTTTGTAAAAAAGAAAAAGCCTCCGCCCGTAAAAGGACGAAAGCATCAAAAACAATCGTAACCACCTGTTACTTCTGTATACCATCATATACGCTCTCAATGTAACGGGAGAGAACCGTCCGCTCTTACTGTACTTTTCAGAGAGGCAGCTCCGGAGTGATCTTCATCCGTGCCCGGCCCACCGGTTTCCACCCTCCCGGCTCTCTTTGCAGCCTTACGGCAAGATTACTGTCTCCATCATCGCTTTTTTCAAGGGTATTATGACTGCTGAGCCTTGATTTGTCAAGGAAAAAAGCATTTTCTTTTCTGCTCTTTTCTGTTTTTAAGATTCCAAAGGTTGCGATATACCTCAAAAAACATTATAATAGGGAAAACTATGGCTATTGATCACAGTCATATATTTTAAGGAGTATCCAATGCACAAGAGATTGTATGGTTTTCTTCTCAGTATAGGGTTTGCTCTTTCTGTACTGCTTTCCCCGGTAAGTGTTGCCGCAACGGAAACGACAGCCTCTTCCCAAGAGACAAAAGAGCCAACGGAGATGGAAACCAATTACCAAAAACCGATTGATTCAAATCAGATTGACGGATGGCCAACGGGTCCGAAAGTTTATGCCAAGTCTGCCATTGTAATGGATATGGATACCGGTGCTATTCTTTACGCAAAAAACATTGACGAAGCGCTGTACCCTGCCAGTATTACCAAGATCATGACCACGATGCTGGCAATTGAAAACTGTTCTCTTGACGAAAGAGTAACCTTTTCTGACAATGCCGTCAACAGTCTCCCCTGGGAGTGCTCCCGTATCGGTGCCCGGGTAGGCGAAGTTTTTTCCATGGAAGACTGCCTGTATGCCATGATGCTTTCTTCCGCCAATGAGGTATGCATTGCTGTGGCAGAACATATTGCCGGCTCAGAAGAAGCCTTCTGTGATATGATGAATGAAAAGGCAAAAGCACTGGGCTGTACCAATACACACTTTGTCAACTGTAATGGTATGCCTAACGAAGAACACAAAACCAGTGCTCACGATATGGCGCTGATCGCGGCTGCCGCTTTTAAAGACCCCGTTTTTCAAAAGGTCACTGGCTCAGTCAGTCATGTGATTCCTACCACCAACAAAACCGGAGAAAAGCGCTATTGTTCTCAGCATCACAAAATGCTGAAAGAAAAAGAGTCCTATTATTATCCGTATGCTGTAGGCGGAAAAACCGGATTTACCAAAGCAGCATTAAATACACTTGTTACTTATGCCACCAAAGATGATCGGCACCTGGTTTGTGTCAGTCTCCGGACAAATGGCTCTCAGTACTATATCGATACTGCATCTCTGCTGGATTACGGATTTGATAAATTCACGAATCTTACGATATATACCGGTGCTGCTGCAGACCAGCTCTTATATCCTGCCCAGTTTTTCCGTCTGCAGCCGAATTCTTCACCGCATACGGCCTGTCAGGTTACCGTACCAGCCAGCGTATCGGCCTCAGATCTTTCTCTCACCGGGACTGCCGATGGGAATACGATTGTAAGCACGTATACCTGGCATAATGCACTTGTAGGTACATATACTGCACCGGTCAGCAATTTCTTCCAGGCAATCAGTGATCCGGACTCTTTGACAACACAGGCTGTCCGAGAGATCCCATCGCTGTTGAAATCCTCCCATGCCAAATCGAAGGTGGAGGCTGGCACGACCGGAACAACAAGAAAGCTTCCGTTTTTATCAGAATTTTCTCTTCATTTGACCGGATGGCAGTTAGGACTGTTGGGAATTCTGCTGATTGCTCTCGTTTTATACATTATTATTTTGATCCGTACCATTATACGTGCTGTACAAAGGAAAAAGAGACGTCGCCGCAAGGCCCAGAGACAAGCCCGTAGCAAATCTAACAAAAAAAAATAAATCATTCTTAAACAACGAAAACCGACCAGTACAATGTACGGTCGGTTTTTATTTATGCCTCTTTAGCACGGCTTGCTTTTCGTCTTTTTTTCACCATGGTCTTCTTTTCCCGAATCATCTGGGCCTGCTCTTCATCGATGGGTTTAATGGTTTTCACCACATAAAAATTTCCATCCTCACTCTTTTTCATCCGAATTTTACCTTTAATCAAACCATGTTCCGGGCAGTTGGCCAGGCAGTAATACTGTTTGGCATTGATGGAGAACCAGCGAACCTTTTTGCGAGCCCGGCGGCCGCAGTAAATACAGCGTGTACTGATCACTTCCCGATCATGCATGGCTTCTTCTTTGGTGGAAAACTCCCGGGAAATATATTTATCGTAGGTCTCAAAGGACAGCTCCAGCTCATCCTCGCGCTTTTTGGGATTCTGATACGTATCCACAGAATAGTAGACTTCACGGATATGTGGGTCGATCCGTTTCAAAATCTGGGCAGTATAGTGCGCATCCGCCAATGCCCGGTGAAAACCTTCCTGCTTTTCGATCTGCAAAAAATCCACCCCATATTCCAGTGATCTATGCAAATGCACATCCTCAAAACACAGTCCAAACAATTTCTGCACATCGAGATAGCGGACTGGCCCCGGCAGATGGTTCAACACCCCATAATATTTCATATTACGCTGCAATTCCAGAAGATCCATACTTCCCCAGGTGCAGAAAACTCTGTCCTCACCGCACCATTTCAAAAACTCCCGGATCGCCCGGTAAAAAGGAATTCCCGTCTCCAGCTCTTTCATACTCAGACCGATAATATCCTGCGTACGATAATGCAGCTTTTTGTATACCATCGGCTGCACCAGACACTGAAAGCTCTCTACGGCTTCAAACTGCTCGTTGAGCTTTATCGCGCCAATCTCTATAATTTCAAAAGGAAGCTTATCATTTTCCCTTTCTTTGCCATAGGGACACTGATTCCACTCCAGGTCAAATACAATATAGTTCATCTCTCAATCCCTCTTTCGTCCCTATTATAACAAAAATATATACACTTGTCTTTATACTTTTATAATGTCACAGACTGTTAAGGTATCTCCATCTACCCGAAAGCTCACATCGTATCCTGCAAATCCCATGACATATACCCGCTTGGGATCATGTTGGTAGGAAGGACGGGGATCCTGAGCCAATACACCAAGCAAAGCTTTTTGCTGTTCCTCAGGAAAAATACCGGCCAGTTTTTCCGGAAATTCTACCTGCAGACTATAGGAAGCTGTTTTTGCCGAAAATCCGCAGACAGCGTCCGGATGGCAATCCGTAATTCTCAGATAAGGTTTGATATCATAAATGGGTGTGCCATCCAACAGATCTGCACCAGAAACATGAAGTACCGGTCCATTATCGCTCGTAAACTCTATGTGATCCATTTTTACACAGGACAGTCCCAGACCATTTGGACGAAAGGGCGACCGGGTGGCAAATACGCCCCGTCTTGTATTTCCTCCCAGTCGGGGCGGGCGCACTGTAGGGGACCATGGCTTTCCCTCATTTTTTGAAAAACCCCAGATGATCCAGATATGGGAGTACTCCTCCAGTCCCCGAAAGGCCTCCGCTATGGCATACTCTTTTTCAAATATAATGCTGCTTTTGAGTTCCTGCACCAAACCACTCTGTCTGGGAATTCCGAATTTTTCTGAAAAATCGCTGCGCATATGCGCAATTGGCTTAAGCTCCATCTTGCTCTCCTTTAACCCAGCGCCACGTCCAACACCATCATCAGTACGAAGCCTAAAGCCACACCGATGATTCCGATATTGGAATGACCATCATTTTGCAGCTCCGGTATCAGTTCTTCTACCACTACATAGATCATGGCACCAGCGGCAAAGGCCAGCAGATAGGGAAGAACAGGAACCATAAGCTCCGTAAGAAGGATGGTCACCAGCGCTGCCAGCGGTTCTACGATACCGGAAGCCATACCATACACAAAAGCTCCGCCCCGGCTCTTTCCCTGGGTTCTCAGGGGCATGGAAACGATGGCGCCTTCGGGAAAGTTCTGTATGGCGATACCTACCGCAAGTGCTAAAGCTGCTGTCATGGTAATACTTTCATTGCCGGCCAGCATACCGGCAAATACCACACCGACTGCCATACCCTCGGGAACATTGTGGATTACCACAGCCAGAAAAAGCATGCTGTCTTTTTTCATTTTTG
>JAEDOO010000115.1 GCA_016301965.1 Lachnospiraceae bacterium
CTCCACAGCCATGCCTTGATCGTTGCAGCCGCCGCCTTTGTCGTGTTCTGACTATTTTATATCGCCGTTTTCCTACTCCACCGTCACGCTCTTGGCAAGATTTCGCGGTTTATCCACATCCAGACCCTTGGACACACTGACATAGTATCCCATCAGCTGCAGCGGTATCACTGCCAGAGATGTGGTAAAGTGCTCATCGGTTTTGGGAATATATACAGTAAAATCTGCAGTATCCTCAATCTCATAATTGCCGTAGCTGGTCAGGCCCATCAGATAGGCTCCGCGGCTCTTGCATTCCACCATATTGCTCAGTGTCTTTTCATAAAGACTGCTCTGGGTCAGCATACCGATCACCAGAGTGCCGTCCTCGATCAGACTGATCGTACCATGTTTTAACTCACCGGCAGCATATGCCTCACTGTGAATGTAGGAGATCTCCTTCATCTTCAGGCTGCCCTCCAGACTGATGGCATAATCAATGCCCCGGCCAATGAAGAAAATATCTTTCGCATTGATCTGCTTGGAGGCAAACCACTGAATGCGTTCCTTATCCTCCAGGATCTTGGAAATCTTTTCCGGAAGTGTCTCCAGCTCATCCAGAAGGATTTTATAATATTCCTCATCCACTGTACCACGAATCTTACCGAACTGAATCGCCAGGCAATAGGCCGCAATCAACTGTGTACTGTATGCCTTGGTAGTCGCCACCGCGATCTCCGGCCCTGCCAGTGTATAGAAGACATTGTCTGCCTCCCTCGCAATAGAACTTCCGATCACATTTACGATTGCCAGCGTACGGATCCCCTTATCCCTGGCCAGCCGAAGAGCCGCCAGACTGTCTGCCGTCTCACCGGACTGACTGATGATCACCACCAGACCCTTTGGATCCAAAAGTGGATTACGATAGCGGAATTCCGAAGCCAGTTCCACGCGTACCGGAATCTTAGCCAGATCTTCCAGCACATACTGTGCCGCCACACCCACATGGTAGGCAGATCCACAGGCTACAATATAGATCTGGGAAATCTCACGAATTTCTTTGTCCGAAAGGCCTACGCTCGAAAGATCCAGCACATCGTCTTTTTTCACAGAATGCAGTGTATCCGCCACAGCTCTGGGCTGTTCATGGATCTCTTTCATCATAAAGTGCTCATATCCGGCTTTTTCTGCTGCCTGAGCATCCCATTTGATCTCCACACACTCCTTTTCGATCTCATCACCATCCAGATTATAAAACGTAATCTCACCTTTTTTCAGGCGAGCCATCTCCATATTGCCGATATAATATACATTTCTTGTATATTTCAGAATCGCCGGAACATCCGAAGCCAGGTAAGTCTCGCCCGCAGAGATACCAAGGATCATCGGACTGTCCTTTCTGGCCGCATAGATCTCTCCCGGATAATCCTTAAACATCAAAGCCAGCGCATAAGAACCACGGATGCGCACGATGGCATGGTTGATCGCATTGACCGGTGTATGCTCATATTTTTTGTAATAATAATCCACAAGCTTTACAGCCACCTCTGTATCGGTAGAAGAATAGAAAGTATATCCCCTGCGGATCAGTTTTTCTTTCAGTTCCTGATAATTTTCAATAATGCCATTGTGAACACCGACCACAGTACCGTCATCTGACACATGCGGATGCGCATTCACCTCAGAAGGTTCTCCATGGGTTGCCCAGCGAGTATGGCCGATACCACAGGTACCCACCATCGCTTTGCCGTTATTGGTCTTTTCCATCAGAACCTTTAACCGACCCTTGGCCTTTACGATTTCTGTCTCCTTATCCTGATCCCGCACAGCCAGTCCGGCGGAATCATATCCTCTGTATTCAAGCTTTGACAGTCCATCCAGCAAAATCGGAGCCGCCTGCTGAGATCCTGTAAAACCTACTATTCCACACATATTGTATACACTCCCTGATAACGTATTTCTTCAAGAATCGGTCTAATCATAGCACATATCCCCCCGTTATGCTATTCTTTTTTCCAATGCACCCGGTAATGCCTGCCGTTCTCTATAGTTTATGCATTTTTGCATCACCCTGTCATCTTTTCTTCGATGACGATACCTTCGAGCGGACCGAGCAGGTCAAAAAAGGTGCCGGCTCTCGCCGACACCTTAATTCATCTCTTAATATTCTGTCAAATGATAATTTGCCTTGCTGGCCTTGCCCTGCATGCTCTTACTGATCTGCTTTACGGTCTCTGACGGCTCATAATCCGTCTCACCATATAAGAATTCATGCACACCAGACGCCATATCCACCAGCGTTACCGGCACCTCATACCATTTCCCACTTACGCTGCCGCCGTAAAATACCTGCGGGTAAGCAGTCATATCTTCCATCGTGTAGGAAGACAGATCCTGCAAAAGGGCTACCATCTCATCCGTATGATAATTGGTGCTGATCTCATCCAGCATCTTCTCTGCCAGCTGGATACGGCCAATCGTATCCAGTTCCTTGGCTTTCGCAAAGACCTTAAACAAGATCGTACGCTGTCTCTCCGCGCGCTTATAATCGGCACCCTTGGTATAACGGATACGGGAATAGGCCACCGCCTGTGTACCATCCAGAGTGTACGTTCCCGCTGTCGTAATATGTGCAGAAGATGTACCGCGCACACCATTGACCTCATCAATATATCCATTGATGTACTCGATCTCTGCATCGTTAATATCCTGTTCCACACCGCCGATCTGATCGATCAGATCACCGACAGTGATAAAATTCACGGTCACATAATGTTCCAGAGAAAGATCCAGATTCTCATTGAGCATCTGAACAGCCAGATCCGGTCCGCCATAAGAATGCGCATGGGCAGCCTTGTTAAAGTCATGCCCTTCGATTTTCATCATACAGTCACGATAAATACTGGTCAGACGCACGGTCTTTGTCTCGTGATCCACATGAACCACCATCATCGAATCGGAACGGGTACCCTTACCCAGATTATTCTCACGGGAATCCACACCAAAGATCACAAAATCTTCTGTTCCCTCCAGCGGTTTTGTCTCCTCCGGTTCACTTACCGCAGAAGACTCCTCTGCGGATGGAATCTCAGAAACCACCGATGTCTCATTCTGTACCGCCGATACCGCACTTTCCGTCTGAGGCACACTCTCCTCATCCTGCTTTGCCTTCATACCGGCACCAAACACGATCACAACCAGAACAAGAACCACCGCCAGCAAAATCCCCAAAAGGATCGGCAGCATATTTCTTTTCTGTTTCAATCAGCTCACCCCTTCTCGTAATGTCCGTAATAATTGCCGTAATATTTGCCGTAGTAGCTGTTTTTCTTCATATTCACTTTATTCAGGATAGTGCCCAGGATCTTCACACCGGACATCTCCAGCTGTCTCTTTGCCGCATTCAGGATACGGCTGCTGGTGGTTCCCTGGGCCACGACCAGAATGGCTGCATCACAGTGCACACCGATAACCGCCGCATCGATGGCTGCGCCCAGCGGCGCACAGTCCACGAGAACATAATCAAAATGTTCTCTGGCAAACTTCATCAGACGGGCAAAATATTCCTTCTCCAGGATCTCTGTCGGATTAGGAACGCTGGGGCCGGAAAAGATCATGAACAGATTCGGAACATCTGTGGAGCAGAACACCGCGTCCATACTCTGCTGGCCGGATAAATAATGGGACAGGCCATAGATCTTATTGCCATTAACCGACTGCACCTTCATTCGGCCGATCAACAGGGACTTTCTCATATCCGAATCGATGACCAATACCTTCTTATCTGCTTCCGCAATGGATCTTGCCAGATCCATCACCACCGTACTCTTTCCCTCATCCGGCACCGCACTGGTAAACAGAATCGTTCTCACATTGTCACCACAGAACTGAATGTTGGTTCGCAGTGTACGCAGAGACTCTGTCAACGTATAGCTGTGTCTTCTCAGTGATGTAAGTTCTACTTTATTCATACGATACTCTTCCTCTTATTATTTTCTGGATGATTTTTTTCTCTTCTTGCTCTTTTTGCTCTTCTTGATAGAATTCAGTTCCTTTTCCTCCAAAGGAATCGATCCAAGTACCGTCAGGCCAACCTTCTTCTCCATATCGGCCGGTGTCATGATCGTGTCGTTCATCAGTGTGCTGATGCAGATGATCATCACCACCAGTACTGCGCCCAGCATACCGCCAAGAACCGTATTTTTCTTAATGTTCGGACTTACCGGCTCACCATCCGCATATCCCTGCTGGATAATAGTGGGCGGCTCCTGATCCATCTTTTCTGCAATGAATTGAGAGGCAACCACAGCGATCTCATCTGCGATTCTCTTGGCTTCCACAGGACTGGCATCCGTTACTGTAATTCTAAGGATACGGGAATTATCCGGATTTACCAGAGTCACCTTACTTTTCAGTGCTTTGGCTGTGTAGTCAAGGTTCTGATTTTTAATTACCTGCTCCAGAACAGGACGGCCAAGTACAACCTCTACATAGTCGTTCGTCAGGTTGGTACCCATCTGCAGGTCCGCCAGACTGGTGATGGAGGTACTCTTTGACAGAACATACAGCTCAGAGCTGGACTCATACTGCGGTACGATCATATACTTACTGTACCCAAAAAAGATTCCGGCAAACAGCACTGCGATCAATACCACCATTTTCCAGTGGGAAAGCACCTCGGAAAGCAATTCCAGCAGGTCGATCTCCATCTCTTCCTCACGATTTACAAACTCTTTTTCCATACTTCTCTCCAGTACTTTTTATTTTTTATCCAAAATGCGCTCTGCATTTGTACAAAACAGCTTTCTGGCGTAAGACACGCCATATTTCTTTTCTACATGTTTTCTGCATTTTCCCAGACGATTCGGCCTGTCCTTACAGTCATGAGCATCACTGGCCACAAAATCCGCAAGTTCTTCCTTAAGCACCTTATGGCAGAACTGCTTCACCGGGCGGCCCAGCATGCCCAGAATACTGTCCGCATTGAGCTGTACCATGGCACCCAGCTCTGACAAATCCTCCACAAGATCGGGATTTTTCCTGAGACACTCATATCTTTCAATATGCGCAAGAATCGGCGTATAACCGCTCTGGATCAATTCCTGAATGTATCGGCATATGCCATCGTATGACACAGAATCACTAAACTCCGTCAATACATACTCCCCGAAATTCAAAGAAGAACAGCGATTACTCCTGAGATCCATCGCAAGTGTATCCGAAACCCGGCACTCACAGCCAAGATGCAGCTGTACACCTATGTTATGCGACTCCTTTTTAAGTCGCAAAAAATGCTTTAATACCCTGTCCACCGGATACGGAAATATCTCTTTGTGATAATGCGGAGTCAGAATCATATCCGTGATTCCCTGATCGGCCGCCTCCTGCAGCATATCCAGAGACTCCGACATGGTTTTGGCACCGTCATCTACACCATACAATACATGCGAGTGAATATCTATCGTTCTCTGCATACCTTCACGTTTATTCTTTTAATACAAAACAAAAATAGCTCTGAGTCGAAGTTCACCACCGACAACTCTTCCCTTACCGGTTAAAACCTACTGAGAGCTATAACGCAAGTTTACGCAAAACATTATAAAACCCTTTATCAAGAATAGCAACAGGAAAATACAGGTTTAGACAATTTTTTTCATAGTATTTAACAAAATTTTACAGTAGGCTGGTGTCCATTGTCAACGGCCCTATTACTTTTTATATGTTTTCAATACATTCTTTCATTTCAACCGCATACAGCAGAAATTTTTATTAGAGATTATCTACAGATTTTTCAGAAACACTGTATTTTTTGTCTAAAATGTCCTTTGAAAGGCACCGTAAAAAAATGATATACTGTACATACAACGAGTGGCATGTGCGTAATTCCAGTTGCGCACATGCCACTTTTTTG
>JAEDOO010000116.1 GCA_016301965.1 Lachnospiraceae bacterium
ACTTTAGCGAGCACGACTCCGAGACTACAGGCTCGGAGCGAGCGCAGTAGGAGCACGATTCTTCTATACATACCTGAGTACCTCTGATCTGCAGCAGCCCTCAAAAAAATCACTGACAGTTAGCCAGAAACTCCTTATCGGATACCTTAGAAGATTTGATGGCATTCTGAATTGCTTCGCACATAACCTCGGCAGCCAGAGTACCGACAACATTGATATCCGCAAACACCTGTCCTGTGCTGGCAGCATAGATGGAATCTCCGTCAGCCATGGTGGCCACAGGATTGATGCATCTGGCGTAGGCACAGCGGGTCATGGAGGCAATCTTGTTCATTTCCGCCTTGGAAAATGCAGCATTAGTGATGACAGCACCGATAGTGGTGTTGCCGGTAAACGGATCATGAGGCTTCAGAAAACGGTACATTTCTTCCACAGTATCCAGATAACCTACGCGGTCAGCAGTTTTTAATCCTGCGATCTTTCGTCCGTTCTTCGGATTATAGATATCACCTAGGGCATTAACGACTACAACAGCAGCCATCTGCAGCGGTCCTACTTCTACAGCAGCGATGCCGAGACCAGCTTTAGTGGCCTGTGCCATGCCGTAGAGCTTGCCCACGGTGGCACCGATTCCGGCACCGATATTGCCGGTGCGGCTGTCTGTGCAGGCAAGAGCGTGCCGGCAGGCTTCCTCGCCCATGGCAGCGTCCGGGCGAACCGAAGCACTTCCGTAGCCCAGATCATAGATGCAGGACTGGCAGACCAGAGGCACCACAGCCGGGCCGGTGGGATAACCGATGCCCTGAGATTCCAGAAATCGCATAACACCGTCTGCCGCAGCCAGGCCGTAGGCTGAACCGCCGGATAAGACGATAGCGTTGATGGGATTATCCGCTGTCACCGGGGAGGTAAGCGTCGTCTCCCGGGAAGCGGGGCCTCCACCGCTGATATCACAGCCCACCCGGGCACCGTTTGGAAAATACAGGACAGTCACACCGGTTTTGGCCTTTTCATCGGATGCATGGCCGATACGAAGATTCGTCAGTTCTTTGATAGAAATTTCTCTGGTATAAGGCATAGGTTCCTCCTTCCGGCTGTCTGCCGGTATAATGGATGCTGATAAGCAGCATCACAATAACTGTTCATAGATCACAATAACATGAGTGATCATCAGGAACGCTTCAAAGCGGCGCAGAGCGCGCGGGAGACGATACTGCCGATGATAAAGCAGATCACGGCTTCAATCAGACCCTGAACACCGACAAAAGCGGCTACGAACAGAATCGGGTTGGATACGCCCAGCCCGGAAGCGATTCCCTGAATATATTCTGTGTTATAGAAAAAGATACACAAAAATCCCATGAAAAACAAGGTGTTTAACAGCGGACAAGCCAGGGATGCCACATAGTAGGATACTTTTCTGGCGGAAGCTTTCTTGTACAGTGCTGCAAAGATCAATCCGGTGAGCCAGCCCTCCAGTACACGGGCAACGATGCAGGTGATGAAGGTGCCGAATGGATTGATGGACAGCAGCATGGCGGCAAAAGCCGAACTTCCGTTTAAGGCCATGTAAAAGCTGGTGGCTCCGAAAGCCAGACCGCAGATCGCGCCTCCCTTGGGGCCAAGGATGATGGCTCCTACAGCCACCGGAATGGTCAGAAGCGTGATGGACAGACCGGGGGTACGCAGATAACCCAGCGGTGTGAACGACATCAGAATAATGATGGCGATCATCATGGCCAGCTCCACCATGTAGCGTGTGTCAAATTTCTTGTTACTGTTGCTCATAGCAAATTCTCCTTCTCGTCTGATAAAACGGCGCAGTGCGTCCCCTGTTTTTCAGACTTTTTAGAATATGGGGATTGAGCGCAGTCAGGGAAAAGGCATGAAAAATGACAAAAAAGAGCAGAGTCTGCCCTGAAGCAGACGAATATGTAGATGCCGAAAATGGTCTTCTCATAGGATAAATTACTGTCACTGATTTGTACGGATGCATTTTCTCTCGAATAACGCTCTTTTGTAAGATAGCATTTTTTTACGAAAATTGCAACGTTATGCGGGAAAGTTGACGTTTTCGTTCCTTTTCACCTCAATATAGTGCATTTTCTTCACAATCCCGGTATGGTTTTGGAAAAATAAGTGTGCTATACTATTGAACGAAAAGGGTGAAAAGAAAACACCCGGGAAGAAAGAGGATACAAAGGAGAACGTTTATGGATTATCAGGATATTCTGGGAAATGCCAGAGGAAATATGGGTCCCTGCAAGGCTTGCCCTGTTTGCGACGGAAAAGCATGTAAAAATACAGTGCCGGGTCCCGGTGCAAAGGGTGTGGGGGACACCGCCATCCGCAACTACCAGAAATGGCAGGAAATTCGCGTCAATATGGACACGATCTGCGAAAACCGTCCCATCGATACATCTTTTGAACTTTTTGGAGAAACCTACAAATATCCGATCTTTGCGGGTCCGGTAGGCGCCATGAAAATGCATTATGGAGATAAATACGATGATCTGGAGTATAATGAGATCCTGGTGCAGGCCTGCGCCGATGCCGGTATTGCCGCATTTACCGGTGACGGTCTCAACGAACAGGTAGTGAAGGCTGCTGCCAGTGCCATCGGCAAAGCCGGCGGAAAAGGTATTCCCACCATTAAGCCATGGAGTCTTCCCCTGATCAAAGAAAAAATGGATCTGGTAAAAGCTGCCGGAGCCAAAGTCATCGCCATGGATATCGATGCAGCCGGTCTGCCGTTTTTGAAAAATATGGAGCCGCCGGCAGGATCCAAGACAGTGGAAGAATTAAAGGAAATAATCTCTTATGCCGGAGTGCCGTTTATTGTCAAAGGCATCATGACCGTCAAAGGTGCGGTAAAAGCCATGGAAGCCGGAGCTGCCGGTATTATCGTGTCCAATCATGGCGGCCGTGTTCTGGATCAGACTCCGGCAACAGCAGAAGTGCTGGAACAGATTTCTCTGGCTGTCGGCGGAAAGATGAAGATTTTTGTGGACGGCGGTATCCGCTCCGGAGTGGATATCTTTAAAGCCCTGGCTCTTGGCGCAGATGCTGTTGTGGTAGCCCGTCCCTATGTAACCGCAGTCTATGGCGGCGGCGCAGAAGGCGTTGGTGTTTACACCGAGAAGCTGGGCGGTGAGCTGGCAGATACTATGGCAATGTGCGGTGTCCATAGTTTGTCAGAAATCGCCAAAGATATGGTTTTTACAAAGTAAACAGTTGGTTCATGCGTGAAAAGCATAGGAATTAAGCCAATTTATTATAAGTATATTAAGGAGGAAATGCTATGAAAATTCTTGTTACCGGTGGTGCCGGATATATCGGCAGCCATACCTGTGTGGAACTTCTGAATGAAGGTTATGAGGTGGTTGTACTGGATAATCTGTACAATTCCAGTGAGGAAGCACTGAAAAGAGTACAGAAGATCACTGGAAAGCCCCTGACTTTCTATGAAGGAGATATGCTGGATCGTGATATCTGTGAAAAGATCTTCACAGAGCATAAGATCGACGCGGTCATCCATTTTGCTGGATTGAAAGCCGTAGGTGAATCAGTAGAAAAACCCTGGGAATACTATTACAATAACATCACCGGTACGCTGGTGCTTACAGATGTGATGAGAAAACACGGCTGCAAGAATATCGTATTTTCTTCCTCCGCTACGGTATATGGCGATCCAGCTATTATCCCGATCACAGAAGAGTGTCCGAAGGGGCAGATCACCAATCCCTATGGTCAGACCAAAGGCATGCTGGAGCAGATACTGACAGATCTGCATACCGGTGATCCGGAGTGGAATGTGATCCTGCTTCGCTACTTCAATCCTATCGGTGCCCACGAAAGCGGCCTGATCGGCGAAGATCCCAAGGGCATTCCGAATAATCTGGTTCCCTACATTGCCCAGGTGGCTGTAGGAAAGAGAGAGTGCCTCAATGTATTTGGTGATGATTATCCTACACCGGATGGAACTGGTGTCAGAGACTATATCCATGTAGTGGATCTGGCGATCGGTCATGTCTGCGCACTGAAAAAGATGGAGACAGACAAAGGTGTACTGATCTACAATCTGGGCACAGGCAAAGGCTACAGCGTGCTGGAGGTTCTGCATGCATATGAAAAAGCCTGCGGCAAAGAACTGCCCTATAAGATCTGTCCCCGCCGCGCCGGTGATATTCCCACCTGCTATTCTGATCCGTCAAAAGCTGCAAAAGAGCTTGGCTGGACAGCAAAACGCGGTATTGATGAGATGTGTGCAGACAGCTGGAGATGGCAGTCCACAAACCCGGATGGATACGCAGCAAAATAAGAGTTACGGTTCACTGGCAAGCCAGTAAACCGTAATAAATAAGATACACTGTATACAGGTATAAACATGACAATAAGACAACAAATACAGGCGGCCGAAGAGGCCGCCTGGTTAAATCCTGAGAAAATCAAGGTCGCAGAAAGAGAAAAAGTGTGCGGTCACGGTTTTGTGGAAGTTAAAGCAGCCCAGAATCGATTTATGCGATTCCTTCCGTTTATTCGCCGCCGATTTCCGGAGACGGAGGACAGAAAAGGTGTAATAGAGTCACGGCTTCTGGATATACCGGAAATGACAGCATGGTTGAAAGAGAACGGTGCATGTGTCAGTGGTCGTATTCTGTTAAAAGATGATGCGCACCTGCCGGTGGCAGGTTCCGTAAAAGCCAGAGGCGGTATTCATGAAGTGTTAAAAATAGCAGAGCAGCTGGCTTTCAAGGCAAAGATCCTTCATCCCACCGACAAATATGACAAACTGGACAGCGAAGAATTCCGTCAGTTTTACGGTCAGTACACCATCCAGGTAGGATCCACAGGCAATCTGGGATTAAGTATAGGTATCATGGGTGTCAGTCTGGGCTTCCATGTGATCGTGCACATGTCCCGGGAAGCAAAAGAGTGGAAAAAAGAATTGCTCAGAGAAAAAGGCGTTACCGTTCTGGAATACGACGGTGATTACAGCCATGCCGTTGCAGAAGGCAGAAAAAATTCCGCAAATGATCCCAACAGCTTTTTTATCGATGATGAAAACTCCGAGGATCTTTTCTTCGGCTATGCCACCGCAGGCATGCGGCTGAAAATGCAGCTGTATAAAGCCGGTGTGAGCGTAGACAGTGATCATCCTCTGTTCGTCTATCTCCCCTGCGGTGTAGGCGGAGCTCCCGGCGGCATCACCTATGGCCTCAAACAGATGTTTGGCGATGACGTGCACTGCTTCTTTGTGGAGCCGGTACAGGATCCCTGCATGCTGCTGGGAATGGCAAGCGGTAAATACGAAGAAATCAGTGTAGAAGAGATAGGCCTTGGCGGGCACACAGCAGCAGACGGGCTGGCCGTAGGCTGCCCTTCCGCTTTCGTCAGCAAAATGATGCGCCCCCTGCTGTCCGGCTGTTTTACGGTAAAAGATGAACACCTGCTTACCTGGATGAGGATCATGTACGAAAAAGAACACCTTTTTCTCGAACCATCCGCCTGCGCCGGCTTCCAGGGCCTTACCCAGATCGAAAACCCCGACAGCGTGTGCCGCAATTACCTGGAAAACAATCACCTGACCGACAAAATGGCCAACGCCACCCACATCGTCTGGGCAACCGGAGGAGGACTCGTACCACCCACCGAACAAACCCGTCTTCTCTCCGCCTCTGAAGAACCAGTATAAAAAATCAGGCCGGGGTATGCCGCGCAAGCGGCTCCCGGTCCTTCTCATATGTATATGTATTTACAGCGACTTTAGCGAGCACGACTTCGAGACTACAGGCTCGAAGCGAGCGCAGCAGGAGCGAAAAATACATATACATATGAGAAGGACCG
>JAEDOO010000007.1 GCA_016301965.1 Lachnospiraceae bacterium
CTGAAAAACCGCTGGTAGCGGAGAATGGAGGAAAAAATGCCGCAGATTACTGTGCTGGATAAACAGACAATTGATCAGATTGCCGCCGGTGAAGTGGTGGAGAGACCGGCTTCTGTTGTTAAGGAGCTGGTGGAAAATGCCATTGATGCCGGTGCCACGGCCATAACCGTGGAGATAAAGCAGGGCGGCATTTCCTTTATCCGTATTACCGACAACGGATGCGGTGTTGAGAAAAAACAGATTCCTACAGCCTTTCTGCGTCATGCCACCAGCAAGATCACCAAGGTCAGTGATCTGTTGTCTATTCAGTCCCTGGGCTTTCGCGGTGAGGCTCTGTCAAGTATTTCAGCAGTGGCGCAGGTAGAGTTTATCTCTAAGACGAAAGAAAGCCTTACGGGCAGCCGTTATGTGATCGAGGGCGGCGTGGAAAAATCTCTTGAGGAGATCGGCGCACCGGAGGGAACGACGATTCTGGTACGAAATCTGTTTTATAATGTACCAGCAAGATCCAAGTTTCTCAAAACAGCCACGACGGAGGGCAATTATATCAGTTCTTATCTGGAACAGCTGGCCCTGTCTCATCCGTCCGTTTCTTTTAAATACGTGATGAACGGTCAGGTGCGTTTCCAGACCACCGGCCGCGGGGAGTTAAAGGAGATCATTTACCAGATCTATGGCCGGGATATTGCCCGGGAACTGCTGCCGGTGTCCTATCATGACGGCGAGCTGTCCATACAAGGCTTTATTGGTAAGCCTATTATATCCCGAGGCAACCGTAACTTTGAAAATTACTATGTCAATGGCAGATATGTCAAAGACAAGATCATTATGAAGGGCATAGAAGAGGGATACCGCACCTTTATGATGCAGCATCAGTATCCCTTTACCTGCCTTTACTATACACTTCCGGGTACACAGGTGGACATCAATGTGCACCCAGCCAAGATGGAAGTACGTTTTTCCTCTCAGGAAGATATTTACTTCCACACAAAAGAAGCCATTATTCAGGCCCTGCATAGTAATGAGCTGGTGTTTACCGGTGATGACAGTGAAAAGAAAAAAGCTTCTGCTCCAGTGATCCCGAAAAAAGAAGTGCTGCCGGAGCCTTTTGAGCAGAAAAGGAGGGCACAGGTGCTGCCGCCGGTGTCGCCTGCTGAACCAAAGGATACTGGTGTAAAAGTAGACATCGGAGCAAAAGCTGTTTACGAAAACCGAGATGCAGAAAATTCGACGAAAAAGCTGTTTTCTTCTAATAATGGCATGATGAAGACTTCAGCAGATCTTGGCAATAGAATAATGAGAGATCGAGCTACTGTTTACGGCACTGTGGCGCCGGAATCTCATACATCGAAAAATACTGAGAGCGTACTATCCAATCTCTTTACAGAAAAGCGTGATTCGCGGCATCTTTCTGCTGCACCGGAAGATTCACAGCTAATAAAAACAGATTCCCGCAGTATCCCAGAGCAGAAATCAGCTTCTGGAGCAGATCATATTGCTGCAAAAGATACAGCGGATTCTAAAACGCAGAACAGACCAGAAGAACTACAGCATGCCGCAGAAAATCAGCCTGCACCACAACAGATGACCCTCTTCGACAAAGAAAACCAGTTCCCTCTGGCCGACGAAAAGAACTACAGGATCATCGGTCAGCTTTTCGAGACCTACTGGCTGTTTGAGATGGAGGATACGCTGTACATCATGGATCAGCATGCTGCTCACGAAAAGGTCATGTTTGAACGGCTGATGAAGGAGCACAAAGAGAGGGCCGTACTTTCCCAGATGATCTCGCCGCCCATCATTCTGCATCCGTCCATGCTGGAAATGGATCTGTTAAAAGAGCAGCAGGAGGTATTTATGGAATATGGCTTTGAGCTGGAGCCTTTCGGCAGTGATGCCATGGCGATCCGCAGTGTTCCTCACAACCTGTATGGCATCCCGGTGAAGCCATTGTTTGATGAACTGTTGGCGGAATGTGAGCAGGGACTGGGAAAATCCGATTCCCGGGAGGTCATCGGTCATCGCATCGCCACTATGGCCTGCAAAGCCGCTGTCAAGGGCAGCAGCCGGATGAGTGTTCCGGAGGTGCAGAGTCTGATCCGGGAACTTTTGACACTGGATAATCCGTACCAGTGTCCCCACGGCAGACCCACCATTGTGCGCATGACCAAAACAGAAATTGAGAAAAAATTCAGGAGAATCGTCTGAGTATGGAGAAAAAGCCCCTTGTTATTCTTACAGGTCCCACGGCGGTGGGGAAAACAGCCTTGTCCATTGCGCTGGCGCACATGGTGAACGGAGAGATCATTTCTGCGGATTCCATGCAGGTTTACCGCCATATGGACATCGGTTCAGCAAAGATCCGGCCGGAGGAGATGGACGGTGTGCCCCATCATCTGGTGGATGTACTGGAGCCGGATGCAGCTTTTAATGTGGTGGTATTTCAGCAGATGGTAAAAGCGGCCATGGAGGGCATCTATGCCCGCGGCCGTGTGCCGATATTGGTGGGCGGAACCGGTTTTTATATTCAGGCGATCGTAAACGATATAGATTTTACCGAATCCGAGGATGACACGGAGTTTCGCAGACAGTGCGAACAGATGGCCACGGAGGGCAGGCAGCAAGAACTGTTTGAACAACTGAAAGAAGTGGATCCAGCATCGGCAGAAGCCATTCATCCAAACAATGTCAAACGGGTGATCCGTGCCCTGGAATTTTATCATCTGACAGGTCAGCGGATCTCCGAACATAACGAAGAACAGAAAAGCCGTACATCTCCCTATAATTTTGCTTATTTTGTTTTGCAGGATGACCGCGCACGGCTCTATGAGAAAATCGATCGTCGAGTGGATAGTATGCTGCAGAATGGCCTCGTGGAGGAAGTCAAAGGGCTGATGGCCATGGGCTGTACCCGTGACATGGTCTCCATGCAGGGCCTTGGCTATAAGGAGATCATCGACTATCTTGAGGGGAAATGTACCCTTGACGAGGCTGTGTATACCATCAAGCGGGATACCCGCCATTTTGCCAAACGGCAGATCACCTGGTTTAAACGGGAAAAAGACGTGATCTGGGTAAACAAACCCGATTTTAACTATAAAGACGAAGAAATCTGCGCATTCATGCGAAAGGTACTTCAGGAGAAAGGAATCATGACAACATGTTGAAACAGCAGATGTATGCCAGTCTTGGCATCAGTGAAAAAGTATTTCAGTTCGGAGAAGAAATCGAAGGCACATTAAAGGAACGTTTTGCCGACATCGATGCCTGCGCCGAATACAATCAGTTAAAGGTCATCTCTGCCATGCAGGAAAACAAGGTCAGTGAAGCCTGTCTGTACGGCACCACCGGCTATGGTTACAACGATATGGGCCGTGATACACTGGAAAAGGTGTATGCGTCCACTTTCCATACAGAGGATGCGCTGGTGCGCCCACAGATCGCCTGCGGTACCCATGCATTGGCTGTGGCACTGGCTGCCAATTTAAGACCGGGGGATGAGCTTTTATCTCCCGTGGGCAAACCCTACGATACACTGGAAGAGGTGATCGGCATCCGTCCGTCCCGCGGTTCTCTGGCAGAATACGGTGTAACTTACCGCCAGGTGGAGCTGAAAGAGGACGGCAGCTTTGACTATGACGCTATTCGCGCAGCCATTACAGAAAAGACGAAAATGGCAGAGATCCAGCGCTCCAAAGGCTATCTGACCCGTCCTACGTTCTCTGTAGAGCAGATCGGTGAGCTGATCCGTTTCCTGAAATCCATAAAACCGGATATTATCTGTATGGTAGACAACTGTTACGGAGAATTTGTGGAAGAGATCGAGCCCTCCGATGTGGGCGCGGATCTGGTGGTCGGTTCTCTGATCAAGAATCCGGGCGGCGGTCTGGCTCCTATCGGCGGCTACATTGCCGGCAAAAAGGATCTGATCGAAAACTGTGCCTGCCGTCTGCTTTCTCCGGGACTTGGCAAGGAAGTCGGCGCATCTTTGCAGGTGAATAAGGATTTCTACCAGGGATTTTTCCTGGCTCCCACCGTGGTTGCCGGCGCATTAAAGGGCGCGATCTTTGCCGCAAATATTTATGAAAAGCTTGGCTTTAAGGTGGTACCGAATGCCACAGAAAGCCGTCATGATATTATCCAGGCTGTAGAATTCGGCACACCGGAGGGTGTGATTGCTTTCTGTAAAGGTATTCAGGCTGCTGCCCCGGTGGACAGCTTCGTTACACCGGAACCTTGGGCTATGCCGGGTTACGACAGTGACGTTATCATGGCTGCCGGAGCATTCGTACAGGGATCCTCCATCGAACTCAGTGCAGACGGCCCCATTAAGCCGCCTTATGCTGTATATTTCCAGGGGGGACTCACCTGGCAGCATGCAAAACTTGGCATACTGATGAGTCTGCAGAGGCTTTACGAGGTAGGTCTGGTCACACTGTAGGAGGATAAGGTTTTGAACATTACCGTCATCGGCGCCGGAGCCGCCGGACTGATGGCCGCTATTTTTGCGGCAGAGGGCGGCGCCAAGGTGCGGCTTCTGGAAAGAAACGACAAAATCGGCAAAAAGATTCTGGTCACCGGCAACGGAAAATGCAATCTGAGTAATGCAGATACTTCTCTCGAGCACTATGTATCCCACGATGCAGACGGTCTTCGGGAGGTATTTGACGCTTTTTCTTTTCTGGATGCACAGAGATTCTTTGAACGCTGCGGCATCGTGTTAAAAAGCAGAAACGGCTGGCTGTATCCTTACTGTGAGCAGGCCCAGGCTGTGGTAGGCGTACTGGAACGAAAAGCCAGAGAAACAGGTGTCAGTATAAAAACCCGGGAAAATGTCACTTCCATACAAAAAGAGGAAAACGGCTTTACGGTCAACACTGAAACATGGCATTATCCCGCAGACAGGGTGATCCTGACCACCGGTGGTCCCGCTTCTTCTGTGGAAGGTTCCGGCAAAGAGGGGATGCTTCTGGCAGCGGATCTTGGTCACCATCTGTATGATCCGCTTCCGGCCCTGGTTCCTCTGCGGATCAGAGAAAAGAAATACTGTGTCTGGGCCGGTACCCGTATGGATGCGACAGCATCTTTATATATTGATGGAAACTTAAGCGGGAGAGAACAGGGCGAGATCCAGTTTGCCGATTACGGTATATCCGGTATTGCTGTGTTTCAGCTGAGCATTGCCGCTGTACAGGCAGTAAGAGCAGGCAAAAAGGCGGAGATCATCCTGGATCTGTTTCCGCAGTATACAGAAAACGAACTGCAGGAGCTTTTGGAAAACCGGAGAAACACACTGAAGATCAGCCGGGAGGAGGATCTTTTTGTAGGACTTTTGCCGGACCGGATGATCAAAGCCCTGATCATAAAGAAACCAAAGGATGCGGCAGCGTATGCCCGGCTTTTCAAAGAACTGAGAGTGACGGTTCAGGATGCCCATTCTTTTGAACGGGCGCAGGTGGCAAGCGGCGGCATTTCTCTTTCTGACATAGATACAAAAACCATGCAGTCCCGTAAAATCCCAGGACTGTATTTTGCGGGAGAGATACTGGATGTATGTGCGCACTGCGGCGGCTACAATCTGCAGTGGGCCTGGTCCAGCGGAGCCCTGGCCGGAAGATCAGCCACAAAATAAGGAGATTTATGATACGGATTCAACAGGTAAAATGTCCCGTAGGACATACAAAAGAAGAACTGGTCAGTAAAATATGTCATATCCTGCGGATCCGTCCGCAGCAGTTGGTACGTTACAGCATAGTGAGACGTTCTCTGGATGCCAGAAAAAAGCCGGAGCTTTTTTACAGCTATATGATTGACTGCGAACTTGACCGGGAGAAAACAGAGAAAAAACTGTGCAACGGAAAAACGATTCTGAAAACACCGGAGAAAGTCTATCATTTTCCGAAAGAAGGCACGGAAAAGATGAAAGAACGGCCTGTCATCGCAGGATGCGGTCCTGCCGGACTTTTCTGTGCTTATATGCTGGCTTTACACGGGTATGCGCCGGTAATCATGGAGCGCGGTGCCAGTGCCAGAGAACGGCAGAAGGCGGTGGAACATTTCTGGGAAACCGGCGAACTGTCTACGCAGACAAATGTTCAGTTCGGTGAAGGCGGTGCCGGTACCTTCTCGGACGGGAAGCTCAATACTTCCGTCAAAGATCCCTTCGGACGCAACAGAGTTGTCCTGGAAACGTTCGTAAAATTCGGTGCGCCCGAAAATATTCTGTATGACCAGAAGCCCCATATCGGTACAGATGTGCTGATCGGTGTGGTGGAAGCCATGCGTGAGGAGATCATCCGCCTGGGCGGGACCTTTCTTTTTGAACATCAGCTCACAGACCTGCAGACAGAAAACGGCGCGCTGAAAGCGATCGAGATCAATCATACCGAATGGATGCCTGTACAGGTACTGGTGGCCGCCATCGGTCACAGTGCCCGGGATACCTTTTTTATGCTGCAGGAGAAAGGACTGGAGATGGAGGCCAAGGCTTTTGCCATCGGTGTGCGTATTGAGCATCCCCAGAGCATGATCAATCTGTCCCAGTACGGTGCAGAATATATCGATGGACTGGGAGCTGCCAGTTACAAGCTGACCCATACAGCCGCCAACGGTCGGGGCATTTATTCCTTTTGCATGTGTCCCGGTGGTCATGTAGTCAATGCCTCTTCTGAGCTAAAACGTCTGGCCGTCAATGGTATGAGTTATCATGCCCGGGACAGCAAAAATGCCAACAGTGCCATGGTGGTCACGGTTCAGCCCTCGGATTACGAAGCCTATGCAGCTTCTGATATTCCGGATGCTCTTAAAGGTGTGGATTTCCAGAGAAAACTGGAAGAAAAAGCTTTTGCTGCCGGGCAGGGGGATATTCCTGTTCAGCTGTATGGCGATTTTTGTCGAAAAACCGCCAGTACAGGTCCCGGTGAGGTGATTCCCTGTACCCGTGGATCCTATGTCTACGGTGATCTTCGCCAGATTCTTCCGCCCTATGTGAATGAAGCGCTGGAGGAGGGTATCCGTGCTTTTGGAAAGAAGATCCGGGGCTTTGACCGGGAAGACTGCCTGTTGGACGGACTGGAAAGCCGGACGTCATCGCCGGTGAGAATCTTCAGAAACGAGCAGTTCGAAAGCAATATTTCCGGCTTTTATCCCTGCGGAGAGGGCGCAGGATATGCGGGCGGCATCACCTCCGCAGCCATGGACGGTATCCGTGTTGCGGAGGCCATTGCTGAAAAATACATGAAATTCCGGTGAAGCGGTATACTTTGCAGAAGTTCTGTGTTAAAATATAGGGTACTTTTTGGAGATTGGACTTCGTTTGCCTGAAGAGAGAAGACAAAGGAGGTCATCATGAAAGAAAAAAGTACCATGCTTTCCATGCCGGAGAATGACAGACCATACGAAAAATGTCTGTTATTTGGACCGGAAAAGCTGCAGGACGAGGAACTTCTGGCAATCATTCTTCGCACAGGTACCGTAGGCAGCAATGTGCTGGAAATATCCCGCGCTATCCTGAACCGGGCCCGAGGCGCTGCCGGACTTTTGGCGATCCACCAGCTTTCGGTTAATGAGCTTATGGAAATTCCGGGAGTCGGACAGGTCAAAGCCATACAGATCCGCTGTTTAAGTGAGCTGTGTAAACGGCTGGCCAGTTTGAAAGGCAGGGAAGGAGAAGAACTGAATTCTCCCGAACGAATTGCCGCGTGCTACATGGAGAAGCTCAGACATGAACCGCAGGAAAATATCATTTTGCTGCTTTTGGATAAAAAGAACCATCTTCTGGGCGAGCAGTGTGTTTCCCGGGGAACTGTGGATGCCTCGGTGATCACGCCCAGAGAAATATTGATCGAAGCTTTAAAAATCCAGGCAGTCAATCTGATCCTTCTACATAATCATCCCAGCGGAAATCCGTCTCCAAGTCGGGAAGACATCTGCCTGACAGAGCGTATTCGGCAGGCTGCGGAAATGATCGGTCTGCACCTGATCGATCACATTGTGATCGGAGATCAGGCATATTACAGTTTTGTAGAAAATGGAATGCTGAATCAGTAACAGTTATTAACGGGATATAAGAGGTTATTATGTTTAAAAAACAACAGTTCGGTATAGATCTGGGCAGTGATCTTATCAAGATCTATAACGCACGTAAAAATACATTGCTTAAAGAGAAAAATATGATTGCCGTCATGGATCCTGATATATATCTGGCAGTGGGCAACGATGCCTACGAAATATACGAAAAAAATCCGAAAAATGTCCAGGTCACGATTCCCATGTCGGCAGGAATGATTGCTGACATAGGCAGTCTGGAAATTATATTGTATTCTCTTTTAAGAAAATCTTCTCCGCATCTGTCGAAAAGTCCGGAATTGTATTTTGCTGTGCCGACAGATATGACGCAAATTGAGAAGCGTGCTTACTATATGCTGACCAGAAACGGGGCATTTCAGAACTGTCATGTTTTTCTGATCAACAGGCCCATTGCAGATGCTATTGCGCTGGGAATCAATATCAGGAACACAAAAGGCGAGATGATCGTGAATGTCGGTGCACAGAGTACAGAAATATCGGTCATTGCCGACAGACGTGTTATTTTAAGCCGTGTACTTCCTGTGGGAGGTTATACAATAGATACAGAAATCGTGGACAGTGTCCGCCGTTATCATCAGCTGTTTATCGGCATGCGTACAGCAGCCCGGCTCAAACTTTCTATGGGAAATATTGAGGAAGAAAAAAGGGAAGCGCGAAAAGCCATGGGAATCAGTTCTGTCACCGGTCTCCCAAAAGAAGGTACGATAGCCAGTGAAGTCGTTAATCAGGCAATATTGTCAGTGGTAAAAACGATTTGCGGGGAAATACGAAGCGTACTGGAACGAACTCCGCCACAGGTAAGAAGAGAAATATACAGACATGGGTATTATCTTTTGGGCGGGACATCATCTCTTCCGGGAATTGACCGATATCTTGCGGAAACTCTGGAATACCCGGTGCTTTTATCCCGTTTTACGGATGAAGGTACCATACATGGACTTCAGGAGATCATTGCCTCAAGGGATCTGATCCAGCAATGGGCATATCCGGCGGATGGAAAAAAGAAGAAAAAGAAAAAGTAAGCCGTAGGCTGTAAAGCGGAGAATAGCATGAAAAGAAAGAAAAAGAGAACTTCTTTTAAAAGTAAAAATATTCTTATTATAATGACGATCCTGTGCGTGGGGATGATCGTGTATGGCCTTTCTGCCTATGCCCGACTGGAGGGTCTGCATTCAGCAGCAGGTTATCTTGTAACACCTTTTCAGAAAGGTATGAGTACCGTGGGAAAGATTTTGAAAGGTACTACGTTAAGCTTTGCAGATGTGGGAAAACTCCAGGATGAGAATAAAGAGCTGAAGAAAAAAGTCAGTGATCTTACAGAACAGAACAATCTGCTTTTGCAGGATCAGGATAAACTGGAGCGTCTGGAACAGCTTTTTGCCCTGGATGCAGAGTATTCGGAGTACGATAAAGTAGCGGCTTCCGTAATATCCAAGGATCCCGGCAACTGGTACAATACGTTCACAATTGATCGCGGCACAGAGGATGGTATTGCGGTAGATATGAATGTAATTGCTGATGGCGGTCTGGTGGGAATTGTTACGGAAACTGGAGCACATTGGGCGACAGTTCGCTCCATCATAGATGATTCGAGCAACGTCAGTGCCATGGCATCCTCTACTTTGGATACCTGTCTGGTAACCGGTGATCTGACGCTGATGGAAGAGGGAAAGCTGCAGTTTATTCAGCTGTATGATAAAGAGGATGTAGTTTCCATCGGAGATAAGATCATTACATCCAACATCAGTGACAAGTTCCTTCGCGGCATACTGATCGGCTATATCAGTGATATCAGCACAGATGCCAATAACCTGACAAAAAGTGGATATCTTGTTCCTGTGGTGGATTTTGCCCATCTGCAGGAAGTGCTGGTTATAAAAAAACTAAAACAAACCGGGAAGAATTCTGTTTCGAGTGCTTCTGAAAGCGGAAAGGAATCCTGATGCGTAAAGTTGTAACCTTTATTGAAATGATTTTTCTGTTTCTTTTGCAGACTACCCTGTTTCCCAAGATTCCTTTCCTTTCTGTAGTGCCGAATCTTTTGCTGATCCTCACTGTGGCCAATGGCTTTGTCAATGGCAAAAAATCCGGTCTGTTTACCGGTTTTTTCTGTGGCCTTCTGATCGATATTTTTTATGGCAATCTGTTTGGATTCTATGCACTGGTATATATGTATATTGGGTATGTAAATGGGCTGCTCTACAATATTTATTATGATGATGATGTAAAGGTGCCGATGGTACTGGTAGCCATCAGTGATCTGATCTATGGCTGTCTGATTTACGGCACGCAGTTTTTGCTGCGGGGAAGAATTGCTTTCTTTTATTATCTGAAACACATCATTATACCGGAAGTGGTACTTACTACACTGATGACACTTTTGCTGTACAGAATTTTTTATGCGCTGAACCAGAGAGTATCTGACAGCAGGGAAGGAGAAAAAGACCTGCCTTGGTTAGGAAAATAAATAACTTTTTCAGAAAACATACAATTAAAAGAAGTACGATCCTTTTTGCAGTTTTTCTAATAATGACCGGTATTCTGCTTTCGAAGATCTATACATTGCAGATTATTCATGGTGAGGAATATGCCAACGATTTTTCCATCATCACCACCAAGGAGCGTTCCATCAAAAGTACCAGAGGGAACATCTATGACAGAAATGGTAATCTCCTGGCCTATAATGAGCTGACCTATGCGGTGACACTGGAGGATAACGGAAGCTATAAATCTACCCGAATAAAAAATCTGATGCTGAACAGTGAAATATATCGTCTGATCAAGATGATTGAAAGTAAGGGAGATACCGTCGACAGTAATTTCCATATTGTATTGAATGAACAAGATGAATACGAGTATGATGTATCTGGTACTTCGCTGCTTCGTTTCCTGGCAGATGTTTTTGGTTACAGCAAGATCGATCAGCTGAGCGATAAAGAGCGGGAAACTACGGCAGAAGAATTGATGGAACTTATGGTAACCAGCCGTAAATATTTCCTGATCCAGCCAAACGGCACGGGAGAGACTGACAAGCCTTTTACTGAAGAAGAACAGGAGCAGTACGATTATCCGCGCGAACTCTCAAAAAAAGAGATTCTTCAGATCGTTACGATCCGCTATCAGCTGCATACTACCAGTTTTCGTCGGTATCTGCCTATTACGGTTGCTTCGGATGTGTCCGATGAAACCGTAGCATTGCTCATGGAGCACCAGTCCGAGCTGCAGGGTGTGGATATCGTAGAGGATTACAAGCGGGTATACAATGACAGCGTGTATTTTGCTTCACTGCTGGGATATACAGGAAAAGCTTCCACGGAAGAACTGGAACAGCTGCGTAAGCAGAGTGATAATTACAGCAGTTCTTCCATTATTGGTAAAACCGGTATTGAACAGATCATGGAGACTTCGCTGCAGGGTATTGACGGATCAGAGACTGTTCTTGTAGATAATCTGGGTAAAGTACTCGAGATTAAGGAAGAGTCTACCGTACAGCCCAAGCAGGGAAATGACGTTTACCTGACGATAGATAAGGATCTTCAGATTGCCGTGTATAAAATTCTGGAACAGAGGATTGCCGGTATCGTCCTGGCGAATCTGCGCGATATTAAAGAATACGATGCCAGTGGCACTACAGATACCTCCTCCATTCCCATTGCGGCTTATGATGTGTATTTTGCACTGATCAATAATAACATTATTGATTACCGACAGTTTGGAGAAGATACATCCAGCGATAACGAAAAGTCCATCTATGACAAATTTGTCAGCCGTCAGGAAAAGGTTCTTGAAAAGTTCAATCGTCAGCTGACGGGGAGTGACAATACCGTATACAAAGATCTTTCCGATGCTGATAAAGCTTACCAGAGTTATGTAGTTAACGAAATGCTGATGTCAGATACAGGAATTCTGGACACTTCGCTGATCAATACAGAGGATGAAACTTATAAGGCCTGGAAATCAGATGAAACCGTTTCTATTCATGATTTCCTGCGATATTGTGCCACGATGAACTGGATCGATGTTTCTAAGATCGCCGGGGATAAAAGCTATCTGTCTACGGAAGAGATCCTGGATGCCTTATGGCTGTATATTGAGGATTATCTGAAGTCCGATTCCGGTTTTTCAAAACTCATTTATAAATATATGCTTTTGCAGGATGAAATCACGCCAGAACAGATTTGCAGGGTATTGTATGATCAGGAGGTTCTGAAAATGGATCAGGATACATATAATAAGCTCGCAAACGGTTCTCTTTCAGCCTATGAATTCATACGCGATAAAATAGAAAAGATCGAAATCACACCAGCCCAGCTGGCACTGGATCCCTGTTCCGGATCTGCTGTAGTCACAGATCCGAATTCCGGAGAATTTCTTGCTGTTGTATCCTATCCGGGATACGATAACAACCGACTGGCTAATACCATGGATTCCAAGTATTACAACCAGCTGCTCAACGATCTGTCCCAGCCATTTTATAATAAAGCTACACAGCAGAAAACGGCTCCAGGATCCACCTTTAAGCCGGTGACCGCTGTAGCAGGTCTGACGGAAGGCGTGATCACTACAGAATCTGAAATCGATTGTACAGGTGTTTTTGACAAGATTCAGGGTTCTCCTCTGAAATGCTGGAATACCCATGGTCACGGTCCGTTAAAGATCGTAGAAGCCATTGCGGAGTCCTGTAACGTGTTTTTCAGTGAGGCCGCCTATGAAATGGGTATAAATGATAATCAGGTATTCAGTGAAGATCTGGCCATGACGACGCTGCAGAAATACTGTAAGCTGTTTAATCTTGACAAGAATTCCGGTATAGAGATTTCTGAAAGTAATCCTCAGATCTCTGACAGTATGCCGATCCCTTCTGCCATTGGACAGGGTACACATAACTATACAACGACTCAGCTGGCACGTTATGTGTCTACGATTGCCAATAATGGCATCAGTTTTAATATGACGTTATTGGATAAAGTGACGGATTCCCAAGGAAATCTGATTCAGGACTATTCCGCAGATGTGGAGAGTGTTCTTGAAGTAAGCGACAGTGTATGGGATACGATTCATACCGGCATGCGGGAAGTGATAACAAACAAAAAGGATTTTGATGATCTGGGCGTAGAGCTTGCCGGAAAGACCGGTACAGCACAGGAAAACAGAAAGCGTTCCAGCCATGGTCTCTTCATCGGTTATGCGCCGTATAACAATCCGGAAATTGCGATCTGTGTCCGCATTCCCCATGGTTATTCTTCTACCAATGCGGCTCTGACGGCAAAAGATATTCTGAATTATCACTTTAATCTGGTGGATGAAGAAAAGATCATCACCGGAAAAGCCAAGAGTGCAAGCACTAATGTGCGACAGGACTAAAGCAAATACAAATGCCGTACGACAGATATAGTTTGCAGACGGGAGGAAAGCTATGAGTGAGGTTATCGTAATTACATCCGGAAAAGGTGGTGTAGGAAAAACAACGGCAGCGGCCAATCTGGGAACAGCTCTGGCTGCTGCAGATAAAAAAACTGTAATGGTAGATACGGATATAGGTCTTCGTAATCTGGATGTTGTAATGGGGCTGGAAAATCGTATCGTATACAATCTGGTGGATGTTATAGAGGGAAACTGCCGCCTGAAGCAGGCCATGATCCGGGATAAGCATCTATCAAATCTGTATCTGCTTCCGGCAGCACAGACAAGAGACAAGTCCGCAGTGGAGCCAGAACAAATGATCAAGCTTTGCGAAGATCTTCGGCAGGAGTTTGATTATATTCTTCTGGACAGTCCTGCCGGCATAGAACAGGGCTTTAAAAATGCTGTGTCCGGTGCTGACAGGGCCATTGTGGTAACGACCCCTGAAGTTTCCGCAATTCGTGATGCTGACAGGATCATTGGGCTTCTGGAAGCCGCAGAAATGAAAAAAATCCATCTGCTGATCAATAAAATTCGTCCCGATATGGTCAGAAACGGAGATATGATGTCTGTAGAAGACGTAGAAGAGATCCTGGCAGTTCCTTTGATCGGTGTGGTTCCTGACGACGAAAATATTGTGATCTCTACCAACAGAGGAGAGGCAGTCACCGGAAAGGACTGCCTTAGCGGACAGGCTTTTGCCAATATCGGCAGACGCATTATGGGACAGAATGTGCCGTTTTGTGACCTGTCCGGCAAAAAGAGCATCTGGCAGCGACTGTTTAAAAAATAAAATTCGGAGGCTTCATGCTGTTTAACGGAAATAAATCCTGTGGTATTGCAAAAGACAGGCTGAGACAGCTGATACTTACGGACAGAATGGGATGTTCCCCGGAAATTCTGGAAATGATGAAACGGGATATGGCTGCGTCTATGACGCGATACATGGATATAGATAAAGACCGGATTCAGTTTTCCATCCGAAGAAATCCCGGACGGTTTGAGGCCAGTGTGCCATTGTCGGAAATCTCCGGACGGCATACCTTATGAATTACGATTAGAAAAACAAAGGAATACATATGTTCAGACTTTATCGTTTAAAAAATTACAATTTTCGATTGGTGATCTGGTTGGTGGCTTTAAGCGCCCTGGGCATTCTTCTGGTAGGCAGTGCCAAAGAATCCCTGCAGGGAAAACAGATTTTTGGTGTAATTCTTGGACTGACGGTCATGACTGTCATTTCTCTTATTGATTTTAGCTGGATTCTTAACTTTTACTGGATCATATACATTTTCAATATGATCATGCTGCTGTTGGTTATTGTATCACCGTACGGAAAGAACACCGGTGGCGCTACCCGCTGGATCAATATTGGTGGCTTTCAGTTTCAGCCAACCGAGCTGTCTAAAATTCTTCTGATCCTGTTTTTTGCCCGATACCTGATGGTACATGAACATGAATTGAATAAGTTAAAAACGATTTTGAAGAGTATTGTGCTGATTGGCGCGCCGCTGGTTTTGATCGCGCTTCAGCCGGACCTTAAAAACACAATTACCATTGCCGCGATATTTTGTATTCTGATGTATCTGGCCGGTTTGAGTTATAAGATTATAGGCGGTGTACTGCTTATCGGTGTACCTTTGGTCATTATCTATCTTGTGCTGGTTACACAGACAAATCTTCCCATCATCAACGATTACCAGAGGCAGAGGATCATGACCTTCATTTATTCGGAGGATAAACAGTACTCGGACAGCCGTGCACAGCAGGACAACTCCATTATGGCTATCGGTTCAGGACAGCTTACGGGGAAGGGGTTGAATACGACCAGTGTCAGTGCCAACAACGGTAATTTTATTTCTGAGATTCAGACAGACTTTATATATGCTGTAGCGGGAGAGGAGCTTGGGTTTATCGGCAGCGCAGCCATTATCCTTCTGGAACTGCTGATCAGTATGGAGTGTCTGTTTAATGGACGAAAGGCAAAAGATTTGTCGGGAACGCTGATCTGCTGTGCCGTGGGCGCATTGATCATGATACAGAGTTTTATTAATATCAGTGTTGCTACCGGATTATTTCCCAATACGGGAACACCGCTGCCTTTTGTAAGTTATGGTCTGACTTCGCTTGTCAGTCTGTATATGGGAATGGGATTTGTATTAAATGTGGGCCTGCAGAGCCGCACGTATCCAGGAGGAAAAAAAGCATGAATATAGGATTTATTGCAGACAATTCAAAGAAACGACTGCTGGAAGATTTCTGTATTGCCTATCATGGCATTCTAAGTGAGCACTCCTTATATGCCACAGGTACAACCGGTCGGATTATGGAAAAATCGGCGAATCTGCATGTGTACAAGTTTCTGGCTGGCAGTATCGGCGGTGTGCAGCAAATGGAAATTTTTATTGAACAGTCTAAAATAGATATGCTGATCATTTTTAAGGATGCTAATCTTATGCCACAGGATGATGAAAATATTTTTGACATTTTCAGATCGTGTGATAAGTTTTCCATCCCGCTTGCTACGAATCTGGCTACGGCAGAGATGCTGATCAAATCTCTGGCTAACGGTGATCTGGCATGGAGAGAAATGTACAGGAGTGACAATATATGACAACGAAAAGAAAAAAGAAAATGTCTGCGAGGCGAAGAAGACACCGGAGAAACCGTATTCTTTTCACCATTCTGATCTGTGCAGGAATAATCGGCTGCTGTGCACTGGCTTTTTTTCAGCTGAAAAAAGGACATGATCTCGATCTTTCCCACAGCTATCTGGAAACCTATGTCTTTTCTGAGACGGAGGAGGTAACAGCACAGATGAAGGCACAGCCTTTTGCCTTGGACCTGTGTGTGACTTCCGGCGATGTGCCGTCTGATACCATAACATTAAATGGAAATGAGAAGGGTGCTCTGTTTGATATTGATGATAAAAAAGTAGTTTTTGGCGAAGATATGTTTGAAAAGGTGTATCCAGCCAGTATTACCAAGATCATGACAGCCATTCTTGCCGTCAAATATGGAAATATGGACGATGTAGTTACCATTACCCAGGAAGATGTGACGCTGGAAGAAGGCTCTCAGATGGTAGGGTTTCAGGCTGGAGATAATGTGACAATGGATGAATTGTTTCACGGCCTTCTTGTGTATTCCGGAAACGACTGTGCCATGGCTATTGCACGTCATATTGGCGGTACAGTAGAGCAGTTTGTTGCTATGATGAATGAGGAAGTCCGAAGCATTGGCGCTACGGGAACACATTTTGTATCGCCTCATGGGCTTCATGATGAAAATCACTACACTACGGTATATGATATTTATCTGATGCTCAATGAGGCAATTACTTATCCTTATTTTGTAGAGACGATGCAGCTTGGGAATTATATCATTACCTATACCAGAGGGGAAGAAACGCTGACAGCCCGTCTGGATGCCACAGATCATTATCTGACCGGTGAAGAGTCCGCACCGGCAGGAGTGACCGTACTGGGTGGAAAGACAGGTACAACATCTGCGGCAGGCTCCTGTCTTGCTATTTTAAGTCAGAACCGGTATGGTGAACCTTTTGTTTCCATTGTGATGAAAGCAGTAAACAAGATTACACTGTATAGTGATATGAACAAACTCCTGAGTGAAATTAATTCATAAATTTTGTATGAAATTCGAAAAAATCATTGAAATAATCGCACAAATATCCTATACTTTTGATAAGCAAAGTACAGACAGACCGTCTGATACATAAGTATCTAAGGAGGAAACTGCTATGGTTCAAATGATTATAGGTAAAAAAGGGAAAGGAAAAACTAAGCAGCTTTTAGACAGAGTGAACACTTCCATTAAAACAGCCAATGGAAATATCGTATATATCGACAAGAGTTCCAAACACATGCTTGAGCTGAACAACAAAATTCGTCTGATCGACGCATCCGGATACGGACTGAAAAATTCTGATGAATTTATCGGATTTATTCTTGGTATCATTTCTCAGGATCATGACCTGGAAGAGATGTATCTGGACAGTTTTTTAAATGTTGCAAAGCTTGAGGGTGCCGATATCACAGCAACCATCAAAGAGCTGGATTCCATCAGCAAAAACTTTAATGTTAATTTTATACTCAGTGTTTCTCTTGACAAAGATGAGCTTCCGGCAGAGCTTGGTGAGTATATCTTTATTGAGATGTAATACAGTCACACATAGGTAAGTATAGAAACCGGGCAGAGATGCCCGGTTTTTTTGACTATACATGCTAAAGCACGGTATACCTGTTTTCTCTTTCTGTGCATAAACCTACTCACCCATATCTTTAATACGACCGAACAGACAGATACAGTACAGACCGCTTATTCCCACAAGCGCGTAAATAATGCGGGAGAGCAGTGTGAGAGAACCAAAAAGCCAGGCCACCAGATCAAATCGGAAAAAACCGATCAGCCCCCAGTTAATGGCTCCGATGATGACCAACGTCAGTGCTGTGTAGTCAAGACCTTTTGTTTTCATAGTCAAAACCTCCTTGTTTATACTGCATAGTTTGTACAGTATTTTTGAATTTATTCCGAAATTTCGGCTGATATTCCAAAAACTCTTGTGCTGACCTAGTAAAAATGCTAGAATATTAAACGCAATTTATAAGTGAAGGAGAAAAACAGTGTCCGGCAAAAAAAACAGCAGGCAAAATAGAGCCTCATCATTATTTACGTTTAATATCGGTACATTGATTTTTGGAGCCATCCTTCTGTATATTCTGATCAGTTTGTTTATTTACGCAACGACAAAGCATATTTCCACGTACCAGGTTATTTCCGGACCGCTGGCGCAGAATCAAACGTATACAGCACTGGCTGTCCGTGAGGAAACGGTGATCAATTCCAATAACGATGGGTATATACGTTACTATGCCCAGGAAGGGCGAAAGGTCAAAAAAACAGGAGCAGTATATTCACTGTCTCAGTCCCCGGAAACTAGCAGCGGTACCACAGAACTTTCCGATGAAGCGCTTAGCAAGATACGTGCACAGACGGCGCAGTTTTCTTCTGCTTTTAAACCAGACAATTTTGGCCAGGTGTATTCTTTTAAATATTCTCTTTCCGGCAGCATTCTTGATTACGCTGGTATGGATAAGAACAGTGATACCACTGCGGTGGTAGGGGATTCTTCTGTATATCTGGCACCGGATGCCGGCGTGGTACTTTATACCAGAGATGGTATGGAAAATCTGACAGTTGATAATTTTACAGCTGATGATTTTTCCTACAGTTCCTACAAGGTAGAAAATTTAAGAACCACGGATCACATCAGTACAGGCACCCCTGTGTATAAGCTGATCACCAGCGAACAGTGGTCTGTTTTGGTGCCTGTGACAGCGTTTCAGGCATCTAAACTGGAAGGGAAAAAAAGTATTAAGGTAAAGTTCAGAAAAGACGGTTCTTCTATGACCGGTTCTTTAGAGCTTTTGGCAAAAGAGGACAGTACCTATGCAAAAATCACGTTTTCTTCAGGCATGGTTCGCTTTGCTTCAGACCGTTATCTGGAAATTGAATTGATTACTAATGCGGAGAAAGGTCTGAAGATACCTATCTCCTCTGTTGTATCCAAAGATTTTTTCCTGGTGCCCAAGGAATATGCCGTAAGTCTGGATAACAGTTCTGATCTGGGATTTATTCGCAGAACAGCTCAAAAGGATGGAACGTACAGTACAGAGTTTGTCAATGCAACGATATACGCCAGCGATGATAAGAATTATTATGTGGATATGACAGAATTTTCTGAAGGCGATATTCTGGTCATGGAAAATTCTACGCAGACCTTTACCCTGAAAGAGAAAGGACAATTGAATGGTGTATACAATATTAACCGGGGATATACAGTGTTCCGAAGGATTGAGATTATCGATCAGAATGAGGAATATTGTATTGTTAAGACTGGTACAGCCTACGGTCTGTCTCTTTATGATAATATTGTGCTGGACAGCAGTACAGTCAGCGAAGATGAAATTCTGTATTGATGCCAATATACGGAGGATGTAAATATGGTTACTGAAAATTTAAAAATAGTTGAAGAAAAGATCGCCAAAGCCTGTGAACGAGCAAAAAGAGACAGAAGTGAGGTAACACTCATTGCGGTGAGCAAAACAAAACCGGAGGTTATGATCGAAGAAGCCTATGCTGCAGGTCAGAGAGATTTTGGAGAAAACAAAGTGCAGGAGATCTGCCGGAAAAAAGAGCTGCTTCCCGAAGATATCCGCTGGCATATGATTGGTCATCTGCAGCGCAACAAAGTCCATCAGGTAGTGAATAAGGCCTGTCTGATCCATTCCGTGGATTCTTTGCGTCTTGCCGAAACTATCAGTCATGAGGCTGAAAAAAAGGAGATTAAAGTTCCTGTTCTTGTGGAAGTGAATGTTGCGCAGGAAGAAAGTAAATTCGGTGTGACAACAGAAGAGACCATCTCTTTGGTGGAAGAAATCGCAAAACTTCCGCATATTCAGGTTCGTGGACTTATGACTATTGCTCCTTTTGTAGAAGATCCGGAGGAAAACCGTGGGATTTTCCGCAAATTAAAGCAATTAAGTGTTGACATTGCCGCCAAAAACATCAATAATGTCAATATGAGTGTTCTCAGCATGGGCATGACGAATGATTACGAAGTGGCCATCGAGGAAGGTGCGACTATGGTACGTGTCGGCACCGGAATTTTTGGCGAACGCGATTATACGAAATAGAAAAAGGGGATAAATTAATATGGGTTTTCTTGATAAGATTTTGAACGCCGTTAAACTGAATGACGATTATGATGATGACGATGAGTTCTTTGATGACGATGACGATTTTGAGGAGTCTCCGAAGCCAAAGAAGCGATTCTTTAAAAAACTGGATGATGACGATGATTTTGACGAACCGGAAGAAAAAAAGCCGGCCCGTACGGTAAAACCGGTAAAGGATACTTCGGCAAAGTCTGCGGCTGCAGCAAAGACTTCCACAGCCAAAACCAAAACTGCTCCAAAGTCTAAGACAACATCCAAAATCACACCTTTAAGCGGCCGTACAAGCGTAGCAAACATGGAAGTATGCGTGATCAAGCCTACCAGCATGGAAGATACCCGTGAGATCGCAGATACACTGCTCGACAGCTGTACAGTACTGCTTAATCTGGAGGGAATTGATGTAGAAGTTGCACAGCGTGTGATTGATTTTTCTTCCGGTACCTGCTATGCACTGGGCGGTAATCTTCAGAAAGTATCCAGCTATATTTTTGTCATGACTCCGGCTAATGTGGACATTACAGGGGACTTTCAACAGATTTTAAATAACAGTTTCAATATGCCGTCCTTTGGCGCTGATTTTTAAGTATGGAAAATGAAGAACTGATCCGCCGTCGTTTCCAGGATATGGCCCGGCGCGCTTACAACCGTAACATTGTGGTATGTTCTGATTTCCTGGATTTACATGAATTACATATTTTACAGTATCTGAACATGGATGATCTCGGCGTCAGGCTGAGATTATCCGGAGGATATGAGGAAGCAGAGCGTCAGATAGCAGCATTTCTACCTGATGCTTTTGTTTATTTTGAAAAAGAGGATTTTCCTATTTGCTGTATTGCCATTCGTCCCTTAAATGAACGTTTCAGTGAAGAATTGACACACAGAGACTATCTGGGTGCTTTAATGCACCTTGGTATTGAAAGAAGTTGTCTTGGAGATATTCTCGTGCAGGGACATACAGCCTATGTGTTTTGTCTGGAGAAAATGGCGGATCTTATCTGCCGTGAAGTGACAAGGATTCGTCATACTACAGTTATGGCTGTTAAGGAGACATTGTCAGAAGTTCCTTCCCCAAGAATTCAGGATGTGACAGGAACCGTCAGCAGTGTTCGTCTGGATTCTGTTCTGGCAGTGGCCTTTGGCCTGTCAAGAAATAAGGCAATTCCATATATTGAAGGAGGACAGGTATATGTCAATGCACGGCAGGTGGTATCTAATGGATATGGCCTTCATCCCGGGGATCTGATTTCTGTACGGGGGCTGGGAAAATTCCGCTATATAGATGTACGAAATCAATCCAAAAAAGGGAAATACTGGATAGATATTCAAAAGTTTGTTTAGAAAGAGGATTGTTATGGAAAATGCACTGAGAGTAAGCAGGGAACACTGCTTTGACTACAATATTGTATGGAGAGACAGTTTTGATGAGCTGCCGCTGCTTCTGGACGAGCTCGATCTTGCCGCCACAAAGATCTGTATTGTTTCCGATGCAACGGTGGCGGGGCTGTACGCAGACGAAGTAAGAGAGGTTCTTTCCGGAAAGTATCAGGTCAATACATTTGTATTTCCTGCCGGGGAAGAACAGAAAAATCTGGATACTGTCAGAGAACTCTATCGTTATCTGATAGAGAAAAAATATTCCCGCAAAGATCTTTTACTGGCATTGGGTGGCGGTGTGACCGGAGATCTGTGTGGATTTGCGGCTGCTACCTATCTTCGGGGGATAGATTTCATCCAGGTTCCTACCACACTTCTGGCGCAGGTGGACAGCAGTGTAGGCGGGAAGACAGGGGTGGATTTTGACGAATTCAAAAATATGGTCGGAGCTTTTTATCAGCCGCGTCTCGTGTATATGAATATGCATACATTGGATACGCTTAATGAGCAATTGTTTGTCTGTGGTATGGGTGAGATCCTTAAATCTGCGCTGATCCGGGATGCCTCCCTTTACCAGTGGATGGGTGAACACCGTCATGAGATCTGTCAGCGGGATAAAAAGGCCCTGGCACATATGATTCGTGAATGCTGCAGAATCAAATCTGAAGTTGTAGAATGTGATCCTACGGAAAAGGGTATTCGCGCTATTCTGAATTTTGGACATACAGTAGGTCATGCGGTGGAGAAGCTGATGCACTTTACAATGCTGCACGGCCAGTGTGTTGGAATCGGTATGGCTGCGGCGGTATGGCTGTCCTGCAAGAAAGGGCTCCTCAAAGAAAGTGAAATGAAGTTCATTCTTGAGTTGAACCGTTACTTTGGTCTTCCGGACAAAGTCAGTGGACTGAAGGCGGAAGATGTATTGCAGGCCATGGCCTCTGACAAAAAAGCCTCCGATGGCAGCACAAAATTTGTTCTTCTGGACAGTATCGGGCACGCTGTCGTGGAAACTCTTCCCATTGCCGAGCTGAAAGAGGCGGTCATGAGCATATTGAAGGAGGCATAACATTTGAAAAAGAGTGATCATTTAAAAGATAAGCTGGCGGCCATCGTTGGTCTGCTTCTTTTGCTGATTTTTGACCAGTGGACCAAGCTTCTTGCCATTTCTCATCTGAAAGGGAAGGCAGATATTGAGCTCCTACCGGGGGTGTTCAGTCTTCATTATCTGGAAAATCACGGTGCAGCCTTTGGTATACTGCGTGATCAGCAGTGGATCTTTCTGATACTGGCAGCTGTGTTTCTTGTAGCAGCCGTCATTCTCTATGTGCGGATGCCGTTTACGGCCAGAATGGTTCCCCTTCGTATCATTACCGTATTTATCGCTGCAGGTGCAGTCGGCAACATGATCGACAGAATATTTCGGCATTACGTGGTGGACTTTCTGTACTTTTCCCTGATTGATTTTCCGGTATTTAATGTGGCGGATATCTATATCACCTGCTGTGCCGTACTTCTGGTTTTGTTTGTTGTGTTTTATTATAAAGATGAAGAACTGGAATGCATTTTTTCTCAAAAGGATGCCAAGCAGAAATGAAAGAAATGCTGTTTTCAGCCGCAGAGAGCGGAGAGCGTATAGATAAATTTTTAAATGAAGCCCTGCCGGACTTTTCCCGTTCCTACCTTCAAAAGCTGATCAAAAATGGAAACGTTCTGGTAAAGGATGTCTGTGTAAAGCCGAATTATCGTCTGAATGCTGATGACGAGATCCGTATCGTAATTCCTGAGGATGTTCCCCTGGATATTCAGCCGGAAAACATTCCTCTGGACATTTTGTATGAGGATGAGGATCTTCTGGTCATTAATAAACCAAAGGGTATGGTGGTACATCCGGCGGCCGGGCATTACAGCGGAACACTGGTTAATGCATTATTGTACCATTGTGATGGACAGTTGTCCGGAATAAACGGCGTACTGCGTCCGGGAATCGTGCATCGAATTGATCGGTATACCACAGGATCACTCCTGGTCTGTAAAAATGACATGGCGCATAGAGCACTGGCAGAGCAATTAAAGGAGCATTCCATCAATCGCCGCTACAGAGCTATAGTCTGGGGCAATCTGAAAGAAGATGAGGGAACTGTGGATGCCCCTATCGGTCGTCATCCTGTGGACAGAAAGAAAATGGCGATCAATCGTCAGAATGGAAAAAATGCTGTGACACATTATACTGTCCTGCAGCGTTTTTCAAAATTTACGTATATTGAGTGCCGGCTGGAGACGGGAAGGACACATCAGATCCGTGTACACATGGCAAGTATCGGCCATCCGCTCCTCGGTGATGAAGTGTATGGCCCCGGCAGATCTCCCTATGCGCTTGAGGGGCAATGTCTGCATGCGATGGTATTGGGGTTTATACATCCCAGGACGGGAGAGTATATAGAGTGTACAGCGCCTCTTCCGCCTTATTTTGAGCATTTAATAAAGACCATGAAGTAACGGGCTTCATGGTCTTTCTGTTATTTCAGAGCTGTCTGAGAGCCTCATAACGGTCAATACGTTTGGGCCAGCTATCAAAATTATGGTTAAGAATAGCGCCGAACATGCGGTCCCGGGCACCGGGATTTTCTTCATAGATCTTGGTCAGCAGTTCTTTTGTATACTCCCGCTTTGTAAAACCGTCAGCAGGACAGTTGCTTTTGGTGACGGGGAGATGGCTTCCCTGTGCGTAACCACGGATATCCTCCTCATTGACAAAAATCAGCGGGCGAATCAGATACAGTCCTGTCCGGTCAAGGTGAGTCAATGGAGAGAAGGTATTGATTCTTCCTTCAAAGATCAGAGACATCATCATGGTCTCAATCAGGTCATCCTTATGATGGGCATAGGCAATCTTATTGCATCCAAGTTCCAGAGCAGCATCATTTAAAGCGCCTTTTCTCATTTTGGCGCATAGAGAGCAGGGATTCTTTTCTTTGCGTTCTTCAAAAATGATTTTGGCAATGTCCGTCTGAATACAGGTGTAGTTTACTCCAAGTTCCTGACAGAAAGAACGAATCTTATCTGTCTCAAAACCCGGGTTGCCCAGATCCACTGTGATGGCTTCCAGGCTAAATGGATGAGGATAAAAGCGGCGAAGATTTGCCAGTGCCACAAGAAGAGTAAGGCTGTCTTTTCCACCGGAGATACCGACGGCAATTTTATCGTTGTCCTGTATCAGGCGGTATTCATCTATGGCTTTTCGGGTATAACTTAAAAGCTTTTGGGTGTTCATGTTTTTTATCTCCCTCAAGTTGAAATCCCGGTCATTATATCCCTGATTTTCGGGAAATGCAAGCAAAATTGCCGAACTTTCTTCCGGATTGTTTCCTTTATTTTTACATATTTTTAACAGTTTCATCGTCTTATTTTTCTTTCAATGTGGTATAATGACAAAAGTTTATGGAATAAAAAAAGACAACAGGCGGGTAAAAGTTTATGAAAATCAAATTAGACAAGAAAAATATACAATGGGGGATCACTGCGTTTCTGGTATTGGCTGCCGGAGCACTGGTCATCATACTGGGAACACATCTTAGTTCTATTTTCGGTGCCGTCAAAGCGATATTTGTGATTCTTGCGCCGATAATTTATGGTCTTTTTATCGCCTATCTTTTGAACCCGATCATGAAGTTTCTGGAGGAAAAAGTGATACATGGCTTTATCTGTGAAAAGCTGCAGTACACACCATCAGTAAAAGTAGATAAAATCATTCGACTTGTCAGTGTTATTTTGTCTTTGCTGATCATGGTAGCCTGTATTTATGGTTTACTGGCACTCCTGGTTCCACAGCTGATCAACAGTATCATTAATCTGACGAACAGCTTCCCCCGCTATGTTACAACTGTGCGCCAGTATATGATGCGTCTGTTCCGGGACGATCCGGAACTGGAAAGCACAGCTGTGCAAATGTTTGAAAAAATAACTGCCAGTCTGGAAAACTGGATCAATAATTCGTTTCTGCCAAAATTTAATGAGATCATGGCCACCTTTTCTTCACAGATTCTGGATTTTCTGTCTGTCATAAAAAACTTTCTGATCGGCAGCATTATTTCTATTTATTTTCTTAATGGTAAAGAAGGATTTATTGCCAGAGGCAAACGCGTATTGTACGCTGTTGCGGGTGAACCGGAGATGGCCAATAATATTCTCAGAGATTTAAGATACGTCAATCGTACTTTCGGCGGATTTTTTCTGGGAAAGATCATTGATTCTGTGATCATTGGTATTATCTGCTATGTATGTACGTCCATATTGAAGATACCCTATGCGCTTTTGGTCAGTGTAATTGTGGGTATCACCAACATTATTCCGTTTTTTGGCCCTTTCATCGGTGCAGTTCCCTGTGCACTGCTGATCTTTCTGGTCAGTCCGCTGAAATGTCTGTATTTTATTATTTTTATCATTATTTTACAGCAGGTGGATGGCAATCTGATCGGTCCGAAGATTCTGAGCAATTCCACAGGCCTTTCCAGTTTTATGGTTGTGGTAGCCATTCTGGTTGGCGGCGGCTTATTCGGTTTTATTGGTCTGATCATTGGTGTTCCACTGTTTGCTGTAATCTGTCAGCTGGCTTCTAATCTGATGAGCAGTCGGCTGAAGAAAAAGAAGTTACCGGAGGCATTGGAAGATTATATGGATATGGATCATATTGATTCGGAAACAAAGCTTCCGGCAAAATGTGAAGGCAACTGCAATGACACACAGTTGTTTCACTATGGAGTCAGAGGAAGGAAACTGGAGGATCCGGATACTGATGATGAAATTCTGCCGGCATACACCATTCGAAAATCTCAGATGACGGATGAAGAGAATGCTATTCTGGAAGAATCTGTAATCATTACCGAAGACAATTTTGAAGAAATAGAGGATGTAACCGCTGAAGATATGACAGAAAAGGAGAGTAACGAATGAAGTTTATTATCCAGAGAGTAAGCGAAGCCAGCGTGACGGTTGAGGAAAAGGTGATCGGTCAGATCAAAAAAGGATATCTGGTTCTGATCGGTGTGGGAGAGCATGATACAAAGGAACTGGCAGACCGCTATATCAAAAAAATGCTGAGTCTTCGGATTTTTGAAGATGAGAACGATAAGACAAATCTGTCTTTGAAGGATGTGGATGGCTCGCTGCTTCTGGTGTCCCAGTTTACTCTGTACGCCAACTGCCGTAAAGGGAACCGGCCAAGTTTTACCCAGGCAGGAAATCCTGCATTGGCAGAAGAGCTGTATGAGTATATTATTGCCCAGTGCAAAAAGGAAGTACCGGATGTGCAGACCGGCAGCTTTGGAGCTCATATGAAGGTCAGCCTGGTGAATGACGGACCGTT
>JAEDOO010000117.1 GCA_016301965.1 Lachnospiraceae bacterium
AGTACTGTGGCTCCAATCAATGTGGCATAATGGCCTTTGAGTGCGTTTCGGGCCAGTGCTTTTAATTCACGGGATGTTCGTTTCATAAGTTGTTGTCCTTTCTGCAGAAAAATCTGCATGGTGTTAAACAGAGTAAGCAAAATAAAATTGTCGATTCTTTTGAAGGTTCATGCTATAATAAACCGTACTGTGCGGTAAAATACCGAAAGGAGAGAGCAGATGAAAAAGACTACCGAAGATCAGCTCTATGTTCTGGGCTGGAGTATTCTGGCACTGACCGTTTGTCTGGCGGTTTTTCTTAACGTGCTGCATCTGTCGCTGTCGGATATCTTGCCCGGCTGTATTCTGTACCGGTTTACCGGCTGGTACTGTCCGGGATGCGGAGGAACCAGAGCTTTGTCAGCGCTGCTTTCCGGTCATCCGGTACAGTCGTTTTTGTATCATCCTGCAGTGGATTACGTGGGTATTCTCTGCGGATGGTTTATGGTTTCGCAGACCATCGAGAGAGTTTCCCAGGGGCGAATCCGGATCGGGATGAAATATCATGACTATTATCTGTGGATTCTGCTGGCGATTCTGATTCTGCACTGTGGAATCCGCAATATACTTAAGCTGCTTTGGGGAATCGAAATCCCCGCGTGAGCAAACTGTCAAAGGACCGTTTCGCCGTGATGCGGCATGGTCTGGTGAGGAACATTCTGGATATAGTCGTTGCCGCCGTGATCTTCGTTGAAATAATCCTCGTAGTAGCGCAGCAGATCATCCTCATCAAAGTCTTCATCGTAATCGTATCCGTCGTAAGGATCTGTATCGTCGAATTCATCGTAGTAATACTGTATATAGTCACGATAGATACTGTTTGCCTCCGGATTGGTGAAAACATAGATAAAGGAACCAATGATCGCTGCCATACCGAGCACGACACCGGCTATACTGATGCCTACAGCGGCTTTTGCCTGACCGTTCATGGGCTCACTGCCTCGGGAAAGCAGGGCAAAAAGGATTGCCAGGCTGCCAAGAATGACAGATCCGCCACAGCACATGGTCAAAAGACCGGCTATACTTAAGGCTAAGGCAGCAGTTGACATACCATTAGAAGTATTTTGCATAATGAAAGACCTCTTTCGTTTAAATTTAACAGTATTGTAGCACGACTGACATTCGAAAACAACCGGGTAACGATATAAGAAAAATGGATCATGCCCGGTGCAGACAGTGCCTCTGCAAATCCCGCAGGGCAATATACAGCAAGGAAACAAGGAGGAATAGGGTTTGAACATTATCAAGAAAATCAGTGAAGAACTGGACGTAAAGGAATGGCAGGTACAGGCCGCCGTTGATCTGATTGATGAGGGCTGTACGATTCCCTTTATTGCCCGTTACCGTAAGGAAAAAACAGGTTCTCTGAACGATGAGATCCTCAGAAATCTGGGAGAAAGACTGACGTATCTGAGAAATCTGGAAGAAAAAAAGGCTCAGGTCATTGCAGCTATCGAAGGGCAGGAAAAGATGACACCCCAGCTGAAAAAACAGATCGAAGAGGCACAGACCATGGTGGCAGTGGAGGATCTGTATCGTCCGTACCGTCCAAAACGTCGTACCCGTGCCATGATCGCCAGAGAACGGGGACTGGAGCCACTGGCCCAGATCATTGCATCCCAGCTGGTCAAACAGCCACTTTCCGAAGTGGCATCGGCCTATATCACAGAGGATGTGCCGGATGTACAGGCAGCTCTTTCAGGGGCGTCCGATATTCTGGCAGAACAGATCTCAGATGAGGCAGACTATCGTACCGCTATCCGAAAAATGACCATTAACGAGGGTATTCTTCGGACAGAGGCAAAGAAACCTGAGGAAAAATCTGTTTATGAAATGTACTACGATTACAGCGAGCCGGTAAAACGTGTGGTCGGGCATCGCGTACTGGCCATCAACCGTGGGGAAAAGGAGAAGATTCTTACCGTAACCCTGGAAGCTCCGGAAACAGAGATCCTCGCCTGGCTGGAAAAACGAGTGATCCGTAAAAACGAGCCGGAAACAACAGAATTCCTTCGTCAGATGCTGCAGGACAGCTACCGCCGTCTCATTGCCCCGGCCATCGAGCGTGAGATCCGCAATGAACTGACAGAAAAAGCCGAGGACGGGGCCATCAAGGTGTTTGGCAAAAACCTGACCCAGCTTCTGATGCAGCCGCCCATCGCCGGTGTGACCGTGCTGGGCTGGGATCCGGCTTTTCGTACCGGCTGTAAGCTGGCTGTCGTAGACCCCACGGGAAAGGTGCTGGATACAACGGTGATCTACCCCACAGCACCTACTACCCCGGCCAAGATCGCGGCGGCTAAGGACACTCTGAAAAAGCTGATCCGAAAATATCATGTACAGCTTATTTCTCTGGGAAACGGTACCGCTTCCCGGGAATCTGAGGCTGTGATTGCTGAGACATTGCATGAGATTCCTGAGAAAGTAGCTTATGTGATCACCAACGAGGCGGGAGCCAGCGTATATTCCGCCAGCAAGCTGGCCACCGAAGAATTCCCTCATTTTGATGTGGGACAGAGAAGTGCGGCCAGCATCGCCCGCCGTGTACAGGATCCGCTGGCAGAGCTTGTTAAGATCGATCCAAAAGCCATCGGCGTGGGGCAGTATCAGCATGATATGAATCAGAAAAAGCTGGGTGACACCCTAAATGGTGTGGTGGAGGACTGCGTAAACCGCGTGGGTGTAGAATTAAATACTGCATCTGCGTCACTTTTGGAATATGTATCCGGTATAAATAAGACCATGGCAAAAAATATTGTGGCCTACCGTGAGGAAAATGGGCGTTTTGAGAGCCGAAAAGAGCTGATGAAAGTAGCAAAGCTCGGACCAAAAGCTTTTGAACAGTGTGCAGGTTTCCTTCGCATCAGCGGAGGGAAGGATCCTCTGGACAATACAGGTATCCATCCGGAAAGCTATGATGCAGCGAAAAAACTGCTGAAGGAGATGGGAATGAAACCGGAGGATATTTCCAATGGGCCTTCTGCTTTCTTTATCAAAGATTACGAAAAACTGGCAGATAAACTGGAAATCGGTGAACCTACCCTTAGAGACATGGTAAAAGAGCTGTCAAGTCCCGGCCGGGATCCCAGAGAGGATATGCCGCTTCCGGTGCTTCGAAGTGATGTACTGGATATCAAGGATCTGAAGGAAGGCATGATTTTAAAAGGAACCGTTCGTAATGTTATTGATTTCGGCGCTTTTGTGGACATCGGTGTACACCAGGATGGACTTGTACATATTTCCCGGATGACGAAAAAGTTTATCAAGCATCCGCTGGAGGTTGTGTCCGTAGGAGATGTTGTGGAAGTCAAGGTTATTTCCGTAGATGTGGTCAAGAAGAGGATCGGATTGTCGATGATACTTGATTAATGTAAGATGCTCCAACAAAATGGTTGCACGCAATACTTTAGTGTGTTATAGTACATGTTGTAAAAAATACATAGGAATCTTCGGGGCGGGGCGCAATTCCCCACCGGCGGTATAGTCCGCGACCTGCTTAAGGCAGCTGAACCGGTGTAATTCCGGTACCGACAGTATAGTCTGGATGAGAGAAGAAAATGAGAACAGTTCACACAAACTGTCTGTATGCTCCGGGAACGTGCATACAGACAGTTTTTTATTGAAGGGAATATCAATACATGATCCGGAAAGTCATGTTTGATAGCAGATAAACCATCCGTTTTGAGTGGCAGCAGCCCGTTGACCGTTCTCATGTTTTCCAGGAGGATTCCGGAAACAGGAGGAACCAATATGAGTAACCCAAGAACAAGCGCAAGAACCGTAGCCATGACAGGTATGCTGTCAGCCATCGCCTTTATTCTGATGTATCTGCAGTTTAATGTGCCGCTGATGCCCAGCTTTATCGCTATGGATCTTTCTGAACTGCCGGCACTGATCGGCGCCTTTGCCATGGGTCCGGTGCAGGGCGTGGTGATCTGTCTGGTCAAAAATCTGCTGCATCTGATGCGTACATCCACCGGAGGCGTAGGCGAGCTGTCCAATTTTATCCTTGGCGCCATCTTTGTATTTACCGCCGGTATGTTTTATAAGAAAAATAAAACAAAAAAAGGAGCCATTATCGGAGCTCTGGTGGGAGCTGTTGCCATGGCTATTGCCAGCGTGATCACCAATTACTTTATCGTGTACCCGGTGTATACCAATTTTATGCCCATGGAGGCCATTATTGCCGCATACCAGGCGATCAATCCGAACGTGGATTCTCTGCTGGATTGTCTGATTATTTTTAACTTGCCCTTTACCTTTATCAAGGGTATGATAAGTGTAGTGATTACCCTTCTGGTATATAAGAGACTGTCGCCGGTCATCAAGGGAACACAGCATATCGCATAAAGGAGCAAAATAAGATGGAACGCATCAGCAAAGTTAAAAAATGTACCGATAACCCGTTTTTGAACTATTATGAACTCAGTGTTGTGCATAAGGGAGGCAATACAGGCAGATATTTCATGGCATCCCGGGCAAAAAGCGAGGAAAAGCTGACACTGCACACGGGAGAGGTCAATGCTGACGGCGTAGCCATTTATGCCCTCTATGGAGAAAAAAGGGATCGGGTGGTGCTGGTGCGCCAGTACCGGTATCCGTTGGGAGATTACGTTTATGAATTCCCCGCAGGCCTGGTGGAGCCGGGAGAGGAGTTTCACAGTGCGGCGATTCGCGAGCTGCATGAGGAAACAGGTCTTCGCCTGACCCCGGTAAAAGTGGACCCCATGTACGAAAAGCCCTACTTTACCAGTGTCGGTATGACAGATGAATGCTGTGCCACGGTGTACGGCTATGCCGATGGGGAAGTGTCAACGGAGCTTTTGGAAAGCAGTGAAGATCTCGAGATCGTTCTGGCAGACCGTGAGGAAGTAAAACGGATCCTGAAGGAAGAAAAGACAGCGCTGATTTGTGCGTATATGCTGATGCATTTTCTGCAGGATGAGGAGCCCTTTGGATTTTTGAAATAAAACAATACAGGTGATCAAAGAACCTGTCTTCTGGTTACAAAAAAGGAAATAGAAAATATTTTAAACAATGGAAAGGCGATGCTGACGTGTAAAATGTCAGGATAGCCTTTCTTTTTTGCTTTTTTCAGGAAAAGTCAGGAAACGATACATAGACGCAAAACATCAGGATATCTGTCCGATTTCATTTTTACAGAAACTTGACATACGCATCTCCCTGATTTGACATGTAAAGTTTATAGTTTCATAGACTATGGGAAAGGACTGCATCACAAACAGACCGGACTTTCCCATAAGTGGAGGAAATCAACCTATGAAATGGAATCATTTTTTGCAATGGCTGATCAATGGCCTGGAAAAAATGAAAATCGAGGAAAATACCCTTGAGAAAGGAACTGTAAAGATGAAAAAAGCAGAGAATACAACAGAAAAAACAACCACTCTTCCCTATATGATGAACAGGGAACTGTCTTGGCTGAAATTTAACGAAAGGGTACTAAATGAAGCGGGAAATCCGAGAGTTCCGCTGGCGGAGCGTCTGACCTTTGCCGCCATTTACCAGTCAAATCTGGATGAATTTTATCGGGTGAGAGTAGGTACGCTCATGGATCAGATGGAATCTTCGGAGGTTGTACGGGAAAATAAGACCAACATGACCAGCGAAGAGCAGGTGAAGGCTATTCTTAAGGCCACAAGAGAGCTGGATCAGAAAAAAG
>JAEDOO010000118.1 GCA_016301965.1 Lachnospiraceae bacterium
TTATATGGAAGGAGCCTTTCATGGATCATTTTGAATTAGTATCAGAATACGCCCCTACCGGAGACCAGCCTCAGGCAATTGCCAAACTGGTGGAGGGATTTAAAGAAGGAAATCAGTTTGAAACACTGCTTGGTGTCACCGGTTCCGGTAAGACATTCACCATGGCGAATGTTATCCAGGCTTTGAACAAGCCTACCTTAATTTTAGCACATAATAAAACGCTGGCGGCGCAGTTATATGGAGAATTCAAGGAATTCTTTCCACATAATGCGGTGGAGTACTTTGTGTCCTACTACGATTATTACCAGCCGGAAGCTTATGTACCGTCCACGGATACCTACATTGCCAAGGATTCTGCTATCAATGATGAGATCGATAAACTTCGCCTTTCGGCCACGGCGGCTTTGAGTGAACGGCGGGATGTGATCATTGTCTCCAGTGTATCCTGTATCTACGGCATCGGCAGCCCCGACGATTATCAGAATATGATCATTTCTCTGCGCCCCGGTATGGAAAAGGACAGAGATGAGGTGGTGCGTGAACTGATCGATATCCAATATGACCGTAACGATATGGATTTTCACCGGGGTACCTTCCGGGTGCATGGGGATGTGCTGGATGTCTTTCCGGCGGATTACTCGGATACTTTTATCCGTGTGGAGTTTTTCGGAGATGAGATAGACAGAATCACAGAGAGGGATGTGCTGACTACAGAAGCGGTCAGTGAATTGAAGCATACGGCTATTTTCCCCGCCTCCCACTATGTGGTGGCGCCGGAAAAGATCAAAAAGGCGGCCCAGGAGATCGAGGAGGAGCTGGACGCTCAGGTGCGCTATTTTAAAAGTGAGGACAAACTGCTGGAAGCGCAGCGTATCTGGGAACGAACCAATTTTGATATGGAAATGCTGAAAGAGACCGGCTTCTGTTCCGGCATCGAGAACTATTCCCGGTATTTTTCCGGCCTGGAGGCGGGGGAGCCGCCGTACACGCTGATCGATTATTTTAAGGATGACTTTCTGATTATCGTAGACGAGTCCCATATCACCCTTCCCCAGGTCAGGGGGATGTATGCCGGTGACCAGTCAAGAAAGCGGACTCTGGTAGAGTACGGTTTCCGCCTTCCTTCGGCATTGGACAACCGTCCGCTGAATTTTGAAGAATTTGAGCAGAGAATCGACCAGATGATGTTCGTTTCGGCCACCCCGGGAGACTATGAAGCGGAGCATGAGCTTCTGCGGGCGGAACAGCTGCTTCGTCCCACGGGTCTTCTGGATCCGGAGATTTCCGTTCGGCCGGTACAGGGGCAGATCGACGATCTGATCGGGGAGATACGAAAGGAGACAGAAGAACACAACAAGGTTCTGGTGACCACTCTGACCAAACGTATGGCAGAGGATCTGACGGATTATATGAAGGAAGTGGGTATCCGTGTACGTTATCTGCATTCCGACATCGACACCCTGGAGCGGTCGGAGATTATCCGGGATATGCGTCTGGATGTGTTTGACGTGCTGGTGGGCATCAACCTGCTGAGAGAGGGATTGGATATTCCCGAAATTTCCCTGGTGGTGATCCTGGATGCGGACAAGGAAGGCTTCTTACGTTCGGAGACATCTTTGATCCAGACGATCGGCCGTGCGGCCAGAAACGCCCAGGGTCATGTAATCATGTACGCGGATACGATCACCGATTCCATGCGGGCAGCCATTGATGAGACCAAAAGGCGACGCAAGCTGCAGCAGGCATATAATGATGAACACGGTATCACACCCACGACAATAAAGAAAGCGGTCCGGGAACTGATCAGCATTTCCAAAGAAGTGGCAAAGACGGAGAAAAAGCTGGCAAAGGATCCGGAGTCTATGGACAGCAAAGAACTCAAAAAGCTCATCGGCGATGTGCAGAAACAGATGATGCGCGCCGCCGCAGATCTGAATTTCGAGGCTGCCGCAGAGCTTCGTGACAAGATGATCGAGCTGAAAAAAGCTCTGGATGACAGGGAAGATTAACAAAATATAAAGACCGGTATGGTGTTTCAGAATTTCAATCTTTCGACTGGAATTACTGTATCGGCAGCCGGATCGATTTTGACAAGTTGTGGGCTGACGACCGGGCGAGGACTGCAGAAATCATCAGGAGGATAAACATGGAACGATACAGACAGGTGCTTTTGCAGGATTATAAACAGATGGTATCCTTTGACTCTGTCAGTTTCAGAGAACGTAAAACGGCTGATTTTCTGACAGAGCGGCTGAAAAAAATGGGGTTCACGGTGACGGAGGATACGGCGGCAGAATATTATGGCGGAAATGCCGGAAATATTTATGCCGTGCGCAAAGGCAGGCTGCCCGGCAGTCCGATCCTTTTCAGCGCCCACATGGATGTGGTGGAGCCCGGAACCGGGAAAACGGCAGTACTGGCAGGTGATATCCTGCGCTCAGACGGAAAGACAGTGCTGGGCGCCGATGATATCAATGGTATTCTGGAGATTCTGTACGGCATACAGGCGGTTTTGGATCAGGGAGAAGACCACAGAGATATCGAAGTGCTGTTTACCATCGGTGAAGAAATGTATGGTAAGGGCGCAAAGATTTTTGATTACAGCCGGATTAAGGCAAGGGAGGCCTATGTGCTGGATATGAGCGGCGAGATCGGGAAGGCAGCCTACAAGGCTCCTTCCATTATCTCGTTTACCCTGGAAATTACGGGCAGAAGTGCCCATGCGGGCTTTTGTCCCGAAAATGGGATTCATTCCATCTGCGTGGCGGCAGAGATTATTGAAAAATTGCCCCGGGGACGAGTAGGAAGCGACACGACATTCAATATAGGCACGATTCAGGGCGGGACACTGACCAATATTGTACCGGAAAAGACCGTATGCAGAGGCGAGATCAGAAGCTATGACCATGAAAAAGCGCTGAGCTTGTGCGAAGATATTGTCCGGCAGGCAAAGACAACAGCACAAAAATACGGCGCAGCAATCAGCTTTACAAAAGAGGTGCATATCAGGGCCTATGAAACAGCCCTCACATCTTTGTGTGTCGGACATTTCAGGGAAGCTGCTAAGCGGTTATTTCTGGTACCCGAGCTTAAAGAGACCTTTGGCGGAAGTGACAACAATGTCTTTGCCGAACATGGCATTGAAGGCATTGTGTTGTCCTGCGGCATGCATGATGTGCATTCTACCGCAGAATACACATCTGTTCGGGAACTCCTGGATGGCGCCCAACTGGTTCGTGAACTGACGAAGTGTAAATAAAACACCGGAGAGCGGCATGGCTGACTGCCTTCCTCTATCCATGTATATCATAAAAAATTGAAAATATTTAGTTTTTCCCTTGACACAGGAATGTGGTGGTGCTATTTTATACCTAGATGTTAGCACTCCAATCAAATGAGTGCTAACAAAACGGCGAAAGGAGGAGCTGACATGGAACTGAGTGAAAGAAAACAGAAAATTCTGGATGCGATCATTCGGACTTATCTGGAGACTGGAGAACCGGTTGGCTCCCGTACGATATCCAAATATACCGATCTGAATCTGAGTTCGGCAACGATCCGCAACGAGATGGCGGATCTGGAGGAGATGGGATACATCGTGCAGCCGCATACTTCCGCAGGCCGTATTCCTTCCGATAAAGGCTATCGTCTTTATGTAGATGAGATCATCCGCACGAAGGATCAGGAGGTGTCACAGATCAAGGACGTGATGATCCGAAAGACAGATCAAATGGAAAAGATGCTTAAGCAGATCGTTAAGGTGCTGGCATCCAATACCAATTACGCAACGATGATCACCGGTCCCAGCCTGCACAGCGCAAAGCTGAAATTTATTCAGCTGTCCAGAGTCCATGAGATGCAGCTTCTGGCTGTCATTGTCAACGATGGAAATATCGTTCGGAATCAGATTATTGATCTGGATGAACCCATGGATGAGGAACAGGTACTCAGACTGAATCTTCTTTTGAATACCCGCCTGAACGGACTGACGATCGATGAGATCAGTCTCGGGCTGATCACGAAGCTTAAGGAGGAAGCGGGTATCCACAGCGATGTGGTATCCAGTGTCATTGACGCAGTGGCGGAAGCTATTTCCGCTGACGATGAGGTGCCGGTATATACAAGCGGCGCAACGAACATTTTCAAATATCCGGAACTTGCCGATCCGGGCAAAGCCAGCGAACTGATCTCTGCTTTGGAAGATAAAAATTCACTGGTGGATATGCTCCGGGAGGAGCAAAGGGAGGGCGACGATCCGGGTACCGGAATTCAGGTTTACCTTGGCGGTAAGTCCCAGATGGAAAGCATGAAAGATTGTGCTGTGGTTACAGCCACATACGATCTGGGCAACGGCATGAAAGGTACGGTAGGGATCATCGGACCGAAACGTATGGATTATGAAAATGTTGTAGATAATCTAAAGGTACTGAAAAAAGAACTGGACACGATCTTTAACGACAAAGGGAAGGATAAGAGTCCATAAGAATAGATAACCGGAAAGGTGGTAGGCTATGACAGAAGAAATGAAAAAAGAGGAAACGGTGAACGAAACTGCCGATACCGCTGAAAATGCAGTTGAGCAGGATGAAACCGTGCAGGAGCCTGAGGCAGAAGCCAAAACAGAGACAGCTGCCGAAGACGAAACAAAAGAAGAATCAGACGCTTTGGATGAAGCAGATACTCCAAAGGAGAAGAAAAAACTCTTTTCCAAGAAGAAAGATAAAAAAGATGAAAAGATCGAGGAATTGACTGATCAGCTCAGACGTCAGATGGCGGAGTTTGATAATTACCGCAAACGGACGGATAAAGAAAAAGCCAGTATGTATATTATCGGGGCAAAAGAAATCGTAGAAAAGCTGCTTCCGGTGGTGGATTCCTTTGAACGTGGTCTGGCCACGGCAACGCAGGAACAGCTGGAGGATCCTTTTGTAGACGGTATGAACAAGGTTTACAAACAGCTGATCACATCCCTTGAAGAACTTGGCGTTAAGCCCATCGAAGCTGTGGGCGCCGAGTTTAATCCGGATTATCACAATGCAGTCATGCATGTGGAGGACGAGGAAGTCGGTGAGAATATCATCGTAGAAGAATTCCAGAAGGGTTACACCTATAAGGATTTCGTAGTTCGTCACAGTATGGTTAAAGTAGCTAACTAAGTTTTTTGAATATAGTGAGGAGGACATCATTATGAGCAAGATTATTGGTATTGACCTTGGTACAACAAACAGCTGCGTAGCAGTAATGGAAGGTGGACAGCCCACCGTTATCACAAACACAGAGGGAGCAAGAACCACACCGTCTGTTGTAGCTTTCACAAAGACAGGCGAGCGTCTGGTAGGTGAGCCGGCAAAACGTCAGGCTGTAACCAATGCTGACAAGACCATCTCTTCCATCAAGAGACATATGGGTTCTGACTACCGCGTAACTATCGATGATAAGAAATATTCTCCGCAGGAGATTTCTGCTATGATCCTGCAGAAACTGAAAAGCGATGCAGAGGCTTATCTGGGCGAGAAAGTAACAGAGGCTGTTATCACAGTTCCGGCCTACTTCAACGATGCTCAGCGTCAGGCTACAAAGGATGCCGGTAAGATTGCCGGTCTGGATGTAAAACGTATCATCAACGAGCCGACAGCAGCAGCTCTGGCCTATGGTCTGGACAACGAGCATGAGCAGAAGATCATGGTATACGACCTGGGCGGCGGTACCTTCGATGTTT
>JAEDOO010000119.1 GCA_016301965.1 Lachnospiraceae bacterium
CTGCTGCAGGAACAGCTTCCTTCAGGATAGCCACTGCCTTGTCGCAGTCCTCCTCAGTGATGATCAGCGGCGGTACCATACGGATCGTGCTGGAACCGATGGCTGTGATCAGCAGATGCCTGTGCAGTGCTTCATGCTTAACTTCCACAGCATCCACGTTGCTTTCAAACTCAACACCGACCAACAGACCCTGGTGACGAACTTCTTTGACAAACGGCAGTTCTTTCAGCTTCTCGCTGAAGTAATCACCCATCTTTCTGGCGTTTCCGGCCAGATCACGGCTCAGAAGCTCATCTACCTCAGCCAGTGCTGCTGCGCAGCTGATGGGATGTCCGCCAAAAGTTGTTCCATGGGATCCTGCTGTAAAAGCTTTGGCAACCTCTTCGGTAGCACAGATGGCACCGATCGGCATGCCGCCGCCCAGAGCCTTGGCCATGGATACGATATCCGGTTTGATACCATAGTTCATATAGGACATTACCGCACCGGTTCTGCACCATCCGGTCTGTACCTCATCAAGAAGAAGAAGCATTCCCTTCTCATCACAGAATTCTCTCAGTCCGCAGAGGAATTCTTTTGTAGCCGGATGTACACCGCCTTCGCCCTGTACCGGCTCTACCATGATGGCAATGGTGTTCTCTGTGCAGGCATTTTTGAATGCTTCCAGATCGTTGTACGGCGCATAGGAGAAACCGTAGGTCATGGGTCCGAAACCAACCTGGCATCCGTTGCCCGGCTGTCCTGTAGCGGACATGGCACCGAAAGTACGGCCATGGAAGCCCATCTTTGCTGTTACAATGTGATATTTATTGGGACCATATTTTTCGATACCGTATTTACGAGCCATCTTGATCATAGCCTCATTGGCCTCGGTACCGGAGTTCTGGTAAAAGATCTTGTCCATACCGATGGTGGTACAAATCTTCTCTGCCAGCAGAGCCTGCGGAATAGTGTAGGGATAGTTAAAGGTGTGCATAATATCATCCACCTGATCTTTAACTGCCGCTACTACTTTTTCGTTACAGTTACCGGCACTGTTTACGGCGATACCTGCGTAAAAGTCAAGATAAGCCTCTCCGTTTTCATCGTAGATGTACTGGTCCTTGGCTGTCTCCGCCAGGAAATCCATACGCTCATAGGTTTCGATCATGTATTTGTCAACAAGTCCTTTAATTTGGTCTTTAGTAAGGCCTGTGTCTTTCAGTTTCATCGCTAATCTCCTTTTTTCCCGCAGACATAAAAAAAGGCGCTTTCCGGGTAAGGAAAGCGCCTTTGCTTCTCGTCTACTATTTTGTACGAGTTGTATACTAGCACTTCTGATTTAGAATGTCAACACTTTAAATTCATAAATTTTATTTAATTTGCTCAGAACAATTCGCGATAAATCTTTAGCACTCGCTCTCTGTCCAGCGGAACAAAGTTATTGGCCATCAGTCTTTGCTGGTTCTCCATGACAGAGTCGGTGAAGATCTCCAGTTCTTCTTCTTTCACACCATATTCATGAAGAGCTTTCTTTGGAATCAGCACATTCAAAAGCTTCTCCAGCTCTTCAAAAACGTCTTCCGTCTTACATTCAAGAATGTTGGCAATAAACTCCGTAAGCACAGCAATTTCGCCATCGGTTTTCAGTTCCAGATAGTTTTTCATGACACCGGTAAACATGGCATAATTAGATTCACCGTGAGCCACATGGTATGTTGCGCCCAGAGGATAGCTCAGGGCATGTACAGCTGCACAGCCGGCGTTTCCAAAAGCAATACCTGCATAATTAGATGCCATCATGAATTCTCCGAGGAGAGGTTTTCTCGCTGCCATTCCCTGATCCCGGATTACCATATAGCCTTTCAGGATCATTTCAATAGCCTTGTACCCAAACAGACGGGTATAGCTGTTTCCCTTCGGGGAAAGGCTGGACTCAATAGCATGGATCAATGCGTCGATGGAACTGGTGGCAAATACATAATCCGGAAGTCCTTCCAGAAGTTCCGGGATCAGTACCGCACTATCTGCATACATCTGATCATTTGCCAGACCTTTCTTGGTTCCCCGGCTGTTTAAAGCCAGAATAGAAATATTAGTGACCTCGGAGCCTGTACCGCAGGTGGTGGGCACCAGTACCAGCTCTTTATCTTTTACCACCGGAATTTTTCCGTCATACAGATCCAGAATAGGGCTGGTCTGTTTCAGCGCATAAAGCTTGGCCAGATCAATGATCGTACCGCCCCCGATGGCGATAATACGTTTTGGTGTCTCTTTGATATCCCGGTAAATAGCCTCTGCCATATCGTCAGAAGGCTCTCCTTTACCGTATTTTTCCTGAAATATTACGTCACATTCCAGATTCAGCCCGCCAAAATAGGGCTGGTAAATATATTCATTTGTCAGCACCAGGTCGCCTTTACCCAGCTGAAAGCTTTCTGCAAACTCTTTGGCGGTGGCAAACTGGTGGATCGTTGGTCGGATCATTAACTGCTGCATATTGTTTCTCCTTTATTTCTTCATCCCATGTATCTGTTCAGTACCTTCACAGATACAATTCGCAAATCCATGAAAATCGGCTGCGCCGATGGGGTTTGCTCACACCGGGATCATGTTCTTACTGCCTCATCAGCTAGTGATTCGGCCTGTTCTGAACAATTATCATCCCATACATTTTACCAGTGCATTTTCCATGATCTGCAGTCCTGCTTCCAGCTGCTCATCGGTAATTACCAGCGGAGCCAGGAAACGGATAACGTTGCCGTATGTACCGGCATTCTCAATGATCAGTCCGTTCTTTGCACACTCCTGGATAAGATCTGCGGTAAGTTTCGCTGCCGGCTCTTTTGTTGCCTGGTCTTTGACCAGCTCAAGGCCGATCATACCACCCAGTCCACGGATATCACCGATCACCGGATATTTCTTCTGCCATTCTTTATATCTGTCGGTAACAGTTTTTCCGATCTCCAGAGAACGTCCCGCGAGATTATCTCTCTCCATGATCTCAATAGTCTTTAAGGCTGCTGCACAGGCCAGTGCGTTACCGCAGAAAGTACCGCCGATAGTGCCTTTTGCCGGGGCTTCCATGATCTCCTCTCTGGCAATGATAGCCGACAGCGGAACACCTGCCGCAATAGATTTGGCTGTAGCGATAATATCCGGCTCCACACCGGCTTCTTTCCAATACTCGGAAGCAAACATACGGCCTGTACGGCAGAAACCGGACTGTACCTCATCAGCTACCAGCATGATGCCGTTGTCATCACAGATCTGGCGCACAGCCTTGATCCACTCGATCGGTGCCGGGATAAATCCACCTTCGCCCTGCAGCGGTTCCACAACAATGGCTGCGATGGTGTCTGCCGGAGCGCACTGCTCAAACACAGCATAAATAGAATCCAGATAATACTGGCAGGCTTTATCTGCCGGCATACCTTCCGGATTACGATAATAATACGGGAACTGTGCTCTGTAGATACCATCCGGGAAGGGACCCATACCTACAGCGTAGGCTTTCTTAGATGTCATGGACATCGTCAGCAGTGTACGGCCATGGAAAGCACCGGAAAATACAATAATATTGTTTCTCTTTGTAAAAGCCTTGGCCACTTTGACGGCATTCTCATCTGCCTCAGCACCGCTGTTGGCAAAGAAAACTTTTTTCTTCTCGCCTTTTACGGGAGCAATGGAAGCCAGCTTTTCAGCCAGAGCCACATAGCCTTCATGGGTAACAATATTAAACATTCCATGGAAGTATTTATCTGCCTGCGCCTTAACAGCTTCCACAACCTCCGGCTGAGAATATCCGATATTCAGTACACCGACGCCGCCAACCCAGTCCAGGAACTTGTTGCCGTCCACGTCCTCGATCATAGCTCCCTCACCTTTCTCAATGACAACAGGATAAGCACATCCGATCGCTGTAGGTGTAGCTGCCTTTCTTCTTTCAATCATGGCTGCTGCTTTCGGACCCGGTACGGTCTCTGTGATAATTTTCGGTAAGTCTGTTCTTAACATATATTTATCCTCCTGATCTGCATCCTTAATTCTGATACGAACGAGATGCTGTATTTGCAATATGCGTTCGTCAAATGGCGAACTGCTCAAAAAAAGACAAAGAGGCTAATATCCAAAAACCTCTTCGTCTCTGTCTGGACTGAGTATCGCACAAAACAAAACAATATACCAGATTCCACCGGCACACTTCTTCTCCCTTACGATGTGCTATCAGCACATTTTCATTCCTTTATTTTCTGCATTTATCTTGTTTTTCACCTTTATTTCCCCTATAATCAGAGAAAAAATACATTACATCAAAACTACTGGCACATACGAGGTGAATCTATGTCTGTACTTTTGCAGGATCTGTACAATGAAACTAAAAATCTCTACGGTCTGAAACTCATTGCCGGAGCATCCGGTATGGGAAATGCCGTCAACTGGGTCTACATTGCCGAATCTCTGGCCGGTCCCGGCTATTTAAACGGCGGCGAACTGATTCTGACCACCGGCGTACTCTGCCGCGAGGATCCGAACTGGCTTTACAGCTTTATTGAAGGCATGATCCGTGAAAAGACCTGTGGCCTGATTCTGAATACAGGCAAATATATACAGCCGGAGCATATCACACAGGAGATTTTATCTCTATGTAACACGGTCGGTTTTCCTCTTTTTACCATGCCCTGGGAAACAGCCATCAGTGCCATAACCCATGATTATTACGGACGACTTTTTACTGACAGCCAGCGCAGGGAACAGCTTGACCGCACACTGCTGGATCTGATCCATCAGCGCCAGGACAGCACAATGCTCTTGTCCGAACTGGAGGAGTATGGTTATCCTGTATATCAACCCTATGGCCTGCTCTATATCCATCTTGCGAATCCGGCAGTCGGTTTGCCTGTCTCTCCTCTGGCCCAGGCAAATCGGCTCTGTCTGTCCATTGAACACAAGCTTCGCAGTCTGTCTCTGCAGAGCCATCTGTGTTACACAGACAGCTACTGCATCGTTCTGATTCCTCAGCAGGAACTTCACCGCATGGAATCGGCAGCGCACAGTATTCGAGATTTTATCTCTTCACAATATCCTTCTTTGCAGTTCACCATCGGTATCAGCAGCCGGGCCGCCACACTGGCGAATCTTCCGCGAGCTTTCTTCCACGCTCGCAGCAGCGCTATGATTGCCCTTGCCCGTGGAAAAGACCTGCTATCCTTTGATGACCTGGGCATTTTTCAGATCCTTCTTTCAGTCACCGATAAGGGCATTTTACGAGACTATGCCCGTCGTCATCTGCATGCCGCAGAAGCCTACGACAGAGAAAATCAGAGCAACTGTACCGAGGTACTCCACCAGTATCTTCTGCACAGCGGCAGCATCCAACACATTGCCGAAGTCATGTACTGCCATCGGAATACTATCAACAAAAAAGTCCGTATTCTGAGAGAAAATCTCGGATACGATCTCAGTGATTCCAATATCCGTTTCGAGCTCATGCTGGCATTCTGTATCCGGGATTACCTGAAGATTTCCCTGTGAATTCTCAGAAAATACATTCCTACATTGAATAACTGCAGTTTACATTATATCAATATACAGAAAACGGACCTCCGGGCAGGGGGACTTCAGGGTATGCTGTCTGTTTTCAAACAAGTGCAACGCCTGTCTGAGCTAAGTGCTAACTTCGACTAATGCGCTCAGGAATGCCTTCGCGCATAAGTCTGCGTAAGC
>JAEDOO010000120.1 GCA_016301965.1 Lachnospiraceae bacterium
CCTGCCGGTGTACCACTGCCTGTGCCTGATGCTGGAGGAGCATTTCTTCGGCTGAAAAATATATTCATTGTAAGAGGAAAAAAACATGCTTTACTACACAAGTGCCACCACCTGTTTTCTTCCCAAGGCGCGTGTACTGGGAAAAACATTAAAGAAATATAATCCGGACGCCAAATTCTATCTGCTTTTGTCGGATAAGCTGCCGGAAGACTTCTCCCTGGAGGATGAGCCTTTCGACGGCGTGCTCCAAAGCGATGAGATCGAGCTCAACTGCGACATGAGCGTTCCCTTTTGGTTCTACCTGCATGATGTCACGGAATTGTGCACCGCGGTAAAAGGCTGGGGCGCGCTCAAGCTGCTTGAACTCACCGGCGAGGATAAGATCGTTTATCTTGACCCTGATATTGCAGTCTTTCACAGCCTGGACAAGCTGGAAAAGCTGCTGGATGAGCATGATATCATTATCACCCCGCACAGGCTCGCGCCTGAGCCCCGCTTCGATGACCGCTTTTACGGGGATCACCAGCTGTATACCAGGGGTGTGTATAATCTGGGCTTTCTGGCTGTCAAAAAAACGGAGCAGGGTGTGGCATTTCTCCAGTGGTGGCGGAAGATGCTGGAGACTTTGTGTTATGTGGATGATCCGAACGGCCTGTTCACGGATCAGAAGCTGATCGATATGGCGCCCGCTTTCTTTGATAAGCTCTATATCTGCCGGGATGAGGGCTACAATATTTCCTGGTGGAACATTACCCAGAGAGAGATAAGCGGCACGGTGGACGATTTGCGGGAAAACGGAAAGCCCGTGTATTTCTACCACTTTTCCAATTATGACAGCGGCCTGCATAAAAAGGTCATTGAGGACCACTGCAACGACAACAGCAGCCTTTGGGCCCTGTACGACTGGTATACGGAGCAGCAGATCGAGAACGGGTATAATGAGCTGAGAAAATATCCCTGCATTTACAACACATATGACAATGGGGAGCCGATAACGCACACAGCCAGAGAAAACTCACGCAAACGCTCGGATATTATGGCGGAATACCGCCATACCGATCCTTTCGTTACCGGGGAAAAGGACTCCCTGTATCGGTACTATAAGAGCTGTTATCCCTATTACCTTGAGGGCGGCCAGAAAAATATCCCCTCATCCTGGGAAGCGGCCCAGTGCTATGAGGAATATATGCGCATCCTCAATTCCCGGAGCTATCGTTTTGGCAGCAAGGTCATGGCCTTCGCGTGCTGGCTGCTTCCCCCGGGGAGCGTGAGAAGAAAAGCGCTGGCAAAATGCTGGAGAGCTTTGAAGAAAATCATCAGGGCACTTCGGGGCATCGAAGAGGCCGGGAATGATGAAGAAGAGGAAGAAGAACTGGTCATTGAACAGCTGACCTTTGAAAAAGCGGATGCTCCCGTCTTTTCCATCCTGATAACCGATGCGGACAGTTTTCAGGAGACATATAAAAGCATCAAATCCATAGCTTCCTCCGCGGAAAAAGGCCTGCCTGTTGAAGTGATTGTTTCCGGGCATATGAGCGCGGAAAATTCCCAACAGCTTATGGAAACGGTCAAAGGCCTGGTGTTCTTGCCGGATGTCCAGTTTGGGGAGCTGCTTTCGGCCGCTTCCGGAAAGTATATTTTGCTTTTCGGAGAGCACCTGACCATGCAGGAAGGTTACCTGAGCAGCGCGATAGAGACTTTGGAAGAGACCGGCGCCGCAATGGTGCAGAGCAAGGTTTGCTTTGCCGATGGGAAATTGTATGAGGCCGGCGGAATAATCACCCAGAGCGGCGTCAGGATTTCATACGGCTTTGGCTTTAACGGCGAGCTGGGATGTGTACGCTATAACAAAGAGGTCGATTGCGTAAGCCTGTACGGCACGCTGATAGACAGAGAGGCTTTGCGCAGCGTAAATGGTACGGATACAGAATTTACCCCGCTTTATCAGCTGGCGGATCTGTCGTTCAGACTGAGAGAAAAAGGCCGGACGACAAAGTATATTCCCGCACTCTCCCTGCGGGACAACAGAAAGTTCAATGAGGACCTGGAGCCGGCGGGGACACGGGAAGAGGCTGCACTCTTCAGCCGGAAATGGGGAGATACGCTCAGAAAAGAGAACATAGCAGATGCGTCTGAGATCTTTACCGGCAGAGATCGGTCAAAAGATCGGATAACCATATTTTCTGTTGATGACAGGATCCCGTGCTATGATGAGAGTGCCGGGGACAGAACCACCTATCACTACTATGAGGTCATGGCGGAAATGGGGTATAACCTGAAGATCGTCGCAGACGAGATGCGCAGAAGGGAGCCCTATGCCACAAACTTGGAGAAATTGGGCATTGAAGTAGTGTCTGCCGACGGCGGCGGAGATGAAGAGTGGCGGACTTTCCTGCGGGAAAACGGAAGGTTTATTGACGTGGCTTACCTGAACAGGCCGCATATTCTTACCAAATATTACGACGCAGTTAAGCAGCTCACTTCCGCAAAGATTGTCTATAACTGCATGGATCTGCATTTTCTGCGTGAAACAAGAGAAGCCGAAGTGAAAAATAATCAGGAGGAACTGGCAAAGGCGGGGGAAAAAGAGCGGGAAGAGCTTGGCAGAATGGATCTTGCCGATGTGGTATTCTCTGTCAGCACCTTTGAAAAGACCATACTGGACGCCAAACTGAAGCATGCCAAGGTGGTGCTGAACCCGATTTTTGTCTACCATGATTTCCCGCAGAAGGATTTCGATTTTACAAAGAGAAAGGATCTGCTCTTTGTCGGAGGCTTCAGACATACGCCGAATGTGGACGCGGTAAAGTGGATGTGCAAAAAAATAATGCCGCTGATCAACAAAGCGCTCCCCGATGTGAAGCTGCATATTGTCGGCAGCAATCCGACGGCTGAGGTAAATGCCCTCGCCTCGAAAAACGTGGTATGCCATGGCTTCCTTTCGGAGGAAGAGCTTGCCCGTCTGTACGATTGCAGCAGAGTAAGCGTCGTTCCGCTCCGCTATGGCGCCGGGATCAAAGGGAAGGTTCTGGAGGCAATGTATAACGGACTGCCTGTTGTTTCCACCTCGATTGGAACAGAGGGAATTGTCGATATTGAGCAGTACATTGAAAATACCGACGATGAAAGCTCGTTTGCAAACAAGGTGATTGAGATCTACCAGGATACAGAAAAGCTGGCAGAAATGGGAAGGAACAATCAACAGTATGTAAAAGAGCATCTTGGAACAGCATCAGCAGAGGCGATGTTCCGGGAGGTATTTGGCTGAATTCGTATCCAGAATTTTCGGGTTGTTTGATTTCCCGCATCATGGTTTAATTTTAAAGGTTTTATCATAACTGATTTTAGAAAGAGCTGATGATATGAATTCGATGAAACAGAGGATAAAAGACAGTTGGCTTGTTTGCTGCCTGACTGCCGCAACCTTTTTCCTGGTAGGCCCGGTTGCGCTTTATCTCAGCAACAGAGAAGAATTTTCATTTTATCTGGTGGATATCCTTCCCTTGCTTATCCTCTGTTTTCTCGGTTGTTTTGCACTGCTGCTGCTTGTCTGCGTGCTGATTAAAAACGAGAAGATCCGTCTCATTGTAACAGCCTGCATTCTTGGCATTGGAATAGGATTTTTTGTACAGAGTAATTTCCTCTCCGACGGCTATGGTCAGTTAAACGGTGTGGAAATGGACTGGGCTTCCATGCGGGGACGCGGAATCCTGAATACCGTAATTTGGATAGCTTGTCTGGCAGCCCCCGTATTCGCCGGCATGAAATTAAAAAAGAACCGGTTTCTCTTCCTGAAAGCTGTGGCAGTGGTTCTTTTGCTTATCCAGTTAATTTCGGCCTCTTTGCTTGCTATTTCCGCAGCAAAGGAAGACAATGAAAAAGATTTTGTGGTTTCCTCCGAGCAGGCGTTTACCTTGTCGGAAGAGCAAAATGTAGTTGTCTTTGTACTTGATAACTTTTCATCCACTTTGTTTGAAGATATTATTACGGAAGAACCGGAATATCTGGAAAAATTTTCTGGATTTACCTATTTCCCGGATAACAGCGGCGTGGGAAACAACACAAAAGGATCCCTGCCATTTCTGCTTACGGGTGTTTGGAATGAAAATCGGCTGGAATATAATGGTTATCTTGACGAAGCATTTGCAGATAATCCCTTGTATGAACTGCTGCGTGAAAAAAACTTCGATTGCAGGGTATTCACCTCAGACAGATATATCTCAGATGAACACATTGATTATTTCAGCAATATATCCTATGCAAAAAGTTCTTTGCCCGTCAGCGAAGTTACAAAGCTGATGTATAAGTTTACTGCTTTTACCTATATGCCGCATTTTCTCAAGTCTTTCTTTTGGTTCTATTCCGGAGAATTTTCGACTTTGACAGCGGACCAGTCCCAGGGCATCCTTTTAAGTCCGGACAGTTCTTTCTATAAAAGCCTGTGTGAAAGCGGCATGACTTATTCAGGCGACTATGACGGTGCATTCCGCTTTTACCATCTTAATGGTGCGCACGCTCCATACACGATGAATGAAGATGCTGAGAAAGCGGATTCCGGAACGGTTACGGCGAAACAGCAAGCGAAAGGTGCATTGAAGATCGTATTGGATTATCTTCAGGATATCAAAACGAGCGGCCATTTTGACAATACAATGGTTGTTGTGCTTGCAGACCATGGAGATTGGGAAGATGCTGAAGAGGTGTATAATCCTCTGCTTTTGGTAAAGCCTATGTCCGCTCTGGACGAAGATTTAATCATTTCTCAGGCACAGGTTTCTACCGCTGATGTAATACCAACAATAATGGAACAGGTCGGCGGGGAAGAATATGGTACGTCTGTTTTTGGTGTTGCAGAGGACGAAGTGCGTGAACGTCGTTTCATGGGTTTCAACTGGGATGGCAACTGGGAGGCGAATTATCTTCCGGACATTTATGAACACAGTATTGTCGGTAACGTCAGAGATCCGGAAAGCAGAACGCTGACGGGTAATGTCTATACCGGCAATGGTGTAGTCGTGACCGATGAGCAATATACTTTAGGCCAGATTTTAGAGTATAACTCTTTAAAGAGAAATGTCCTTGACAGGGTCTCTTATGGCCTTTATTATCCTGAAGAAACACATACGTGGACACGCGGTAATTATACCGAGTGGGTTTTCCCCATGGCAAATTATGAAGGTGGAAATCTTGTCTTTTCACTGGATCTGGTGGCGGTGAAGAACGAAAGCCAGCGGGTGCGTTTTATCGTAAACGGCGAATTTCTGGAAGAGAAGACAACGACCGGAGGAAAACTTGAGTTTACCATTCCGGAAGACATGATCACAAGCAACACGGTTGAAATCCGCTTGGAGTATCCGGATGCATCATCAGGTGACCCTGACTCCCGTATCATTGCGCTGGCGATACGTTCAGCGGTATTGAATACTCCGGGTGGAGATACGTTTTACCGCACAATTGAATATGAGAAGACAATAGGTGACGATAAAAGCAGCTCCGGCTTCTCCATCACCGAGGTCATCGGCATCCCGTTGGCGGCGCTGCTGCGG
>JAEDOO010000008.1 GCA_016301965.1 Lachnospiraceae bacterium
CGGTAAGCTTACGGGCAATTCCTGAATAAAGTATAGAAAAAGAGGAGAATAAGATCATGAAAAATCTGAAAAAATTTTTGACACTTGGATTAACTGCAGCACTTACACTGGTACTGACGGCCTGCGGTCAGACAGCAGCCGATGCATCGGGGGATGACGTCAACGCGGTATCTGCTGCCAGCAGCGCATCAGAAGCCTCTGCAGCAGCGGAAACCGACAAATCGATCTACCGCACGCTGGATGAGATCAAAGAGAGCGGAACCATCAATATCGGCGTATTTTCCGATAAAAATCCTTTCGGATATGTGGATGAAAACGGTGAGTATCAGGGCTATGACGTGTATTTTGCCAACAGATTAGCCGAGGATCTTGGGGTGGAAGCTAATTTTGTCTCCACAGAGGCAGCTAACCGCATCGAATACCTGCAGACCGGGAAAGTAGATGTGATCCTGGCCAATTTTACAGTGACTGAAGAAAGAGCGCAGGAAGTTGACTTCGCTCTGCCTTACATGAATGTGGCACTGGGCGTTGTGTCCAGAAATGACAAGGTGATCGACAGCCTGGATAACTGGAATCCGGATGATTCCATCATCGTTATCTCCGGTACAACAGCAGAAACATATCTGACATCCAATTATCCGGATATCCCGCTGCAGAAGTTTGATTCTTATGCAACGGCTAAAGAGGCTTTCCAGAACGGAACATCTGTGGCATGGGCTAACGATAATACCGAGGTTATTGCATTTTCTCTGCAGAATGAAGGCTACACCGTAGGCATCCCGTCTCTGGGCAGCGCCGACACCATTGCACCGGCGGTAAGCAAGGGCAATTCCACACTGCGTGACTGGATCAACGAAGAGATCAAAACCCTCGGCCAGGAGAATTTCTTCCATGCGGATTATGAAGCCACTCTTCTGGCTACCTACGGCTCAGAATATGAAGACAGCCTTGTGGTAGAAGGCGGAGAAACAAAATAAAAGACCAAAAGGCGGGCGTATGAACTGGGAGTTTATCATCAAATATCTTCCGCTGTATCAGCGGGCTGCCATCCTGACGGTGAAGATCGGTGCCATTGGCATCGTCTTTGCCGTTCTGGTGGGCCTGATCTGTGCGGCTGTACAATATTATAAAATACCGGTGGCGAGGCAGATTACGGCGGTCTATATTGAATTAAGCCGGAATACACCGCTTCTGGTGCAGCTGTTTTTCCTTTACTACGGCTTTCCTAAGATCGGAGTCCGGTTAAGTGCGGAGGTTTGCGGCGCTGTGGGGCTGGCCTTTCTCGGCGGCAGCTACATGGCAGAAGCTTTTCGCAGCGGGCTGGAAGCAGTGGATGATGTCCAGAAGGAGAGTGCTCTCAGTCTTGGATTAAACAGCCGCCAGATTCTGGGGTATGTGATATTGCCCCAGGCTTTGTCTACCAGTGTTCCGGCGCTGGTGGCAAATATTATTTTCCTTTTAAAAGAAACCAGTGTTTTCAGTGCCATCAGCCTGATGGATCTGATGTTTACGGCAAAGGATCTGATCGGTCTGTACTATAAGACTACAGAAAGCCTGTTTTTACTGGTAGTGTTTTATCTGCTGATCCTGCTGCCGGTGTCTATAGTGGGTACTCTGTTGGAAAGGAGGCTTCGCTATGCCGGATTTGGGGATTGAAGTGCTGTTTAAGGGCACAAATATGCTTCGCCTTCTGGAGGGACTCTGGGTGGCCATGCGCATCAGTCTGATCTCCATCGCTGTCAGCATTCCGCTGGGAATTATCGTGGGCGCATTGATGACGGTGAAAAATATGGCAGTGAAGGCAGTGTTCAAGGTTTATCTGGAGGTCATTCGGATCATGCCGCAGCTGGTACTTCTGTTTCTGGTGTATTTCGGAACTACAAGGGCCATGGGCATCAATCTGTCCGGAGAGCTGGCTTCCATTATCGTATTTGTTCTGTGGGGAACGGCTGAGATGGGCGATCTGGTGCGGGGGGCATTGATCAGTATTCCAAAGCATCAGTACGAGAGCAGCCAGGCACTGGGTCTGACAAAAAGTCAGACGTATCTGTATATCATTATTCCTCAGACTCTTCGCCGGCTGCTTCCGCTGTCCATCAATCTGATCACCCGTATGATCAAAACCACCAGCCTGGTGCTTATGATCGGTGTGGTGGAGATGCTGAAGGTGGCCCAGCAGATCATCGAGGCGAACCGAATGTCCAGCCCGAATGCGGCCTTTGGCGTGTTCCTGGTGGTTTTTGTATTGTATTTCCTGGCCTGCTGGCCCATCAGTATGCTGGCCAGATATCTGGAGAGAAAATGGAGTTGATATTATGGCAGAGCCGATACTTGAAATTGAGCAACTGATAAAGGAATATGGAAGCAACCGGGTGCTGGACGGAGTGAGTCTTACTGTGCACCAGGGAGAAGTTATCGTGATCGTTGGTCCCAGTGGCTGTGGTAAAAGTACACTGCTTCGCTGCATTAATGCCCTGGAGGATATTCAGGGGGGAGCGATCCGTTTGCGCGGCGAAAAGATACAAAAGGGCAGCAGTACCCTGCAGAAGCTGCGGCAAAAGATCGGTATGGTCTTTCAGAGCTATGATCTGTTTCCCCATCTGACTGTACTGGATAATATAACGTTGGCGCCCATAAAGGTGCAAAAACGAAAAAAAGAGGATGCCCAGAAAGAAGCACGGGAATATCTGGAGCGTATCGGTCTGGCGGATAAGGCAAACAGCTATCCCCGTCAGTTATCCGGCGGTCAGAAACAAAGGGTGGCTATTGTCAGAGCTTTGTGCATGCATCCGGAGATCCTTCTGTTCGATGAAGTGACGGCGGCTCTGGATCCGGAGATGGTAAGAGAAGTATTGGATGTGATGCTGGATCTGGCCCGCCAGGGAAAAACCATGCTGATTGTTACCCATGAAATGTCCTTTGCCCGGGCAGTGGCCGACAGGGTAATTTTCCTTGATCAGGGAAATATCGTGGAAGAAGCAAAGCCGGAGGAGTTTTTTGAACATCCAAAGACTGAGAGAGCCCGGAAATTTCTGCATGTGTTTACCTTTGATCAAGTCAAAAAACAGGAAGAGGTATAAAAAACGCTGTGCTGTAGGGAAAAATCCCGTATGGCACAGCGTTTTGCGTTAGACACAGGAGAAAAAGTTCGGTGGATTTTTCGCGTGAGACGATATAGAAACGACTGACTCGGCGGGGCGCATGAAGAATTATGAAGACATAGTCTGTTGTATTGACGGCATACAATTTACAGTATAAAGTAGAACTAGCAAAAAGATTTGCAGCAACAGCGAAGATCAGGTGCTAATTTTTCGCAAAAATGTAAAAAGGAGGAAAGAATATGAAAACATTAAAGAAAATATCAATTTGTCTGTTTTCGACAGTGTTTCTGTTTGTACTTGCAGTGGCAGCTCCGAAGACAACATGGGCAAAATCTACGGTCAGCTATTATGAGACGACCAAAGTTACCGATATTAAAGAGGGTAAGGGAAGTTCCTATGACCGTGTGATCGAGCTTCCGAAAGATGCCGTAATGAAAGTAACCAGTACCGCAAATTCCAAATGGTACAAAGTAGAATACCAGAACTCCAAGCAGAAAATTTACAAAGGTTACGTAGCATCCAAAGATTTACAGAAAGCCGTAACTTACAAGACAACAAAGGGCTGCAATATTCGTAAAGCTGCCAAAAAATCATCCGATAAGGTATACGAAGTATCCAAAAACGAAAAAGTTTTTGTGGTAAACACTTCCAATAAAAACTGGTATAAAATCGTATATTATGATAAAGACAAAGTATACAGAGGCTACATTGCCAGCTCCTGCCTGAAAAAAGAAAAGGCCAGCAGTTCTTCATCCTCTTCTGCCAGTACAAAAATGGATGTGAAATATGTAGCTACCGGGGATGTGAATATGAGAGAAAAAGCCACCACATCCTCCAAGGTTCTGACCGTAGTAGAGAAAGGTGATACCGTGCATGTCATCGATACCTCCAATGGGAAATGGTATAAAGCATATTACACGAATTCCAAGGGTGTAAAGAATACCGGCTATATCTCCAAGAAATATCTCAAAAAGAAATAACACCGGAAGAATTCAGGGAGCGCTGTGAAAAGACAGCGCTCCTTTTGCATATAAATACAGAAAATATCCCCCCATATAGCTTTTCCTTAACCCGATTTTATATTATACTGAAACAAGATCTTCCCGAAAGGGGTAAAGAAAAGGAGAAAAATATATATGCATATGCTGACAGATGAAAACGGAAATCCTATTGCACACGGCGGTGATCATGTACACAGCCACGAACACAGCCATACGCACAGTCATGAGCACACCCATGCCGATGGACATACCCATAGCCATGAGCATGAGCACAGTCATACACATGACCATGAGCATGCTGACGGTCACACCCATGACCATACCCATGATCAGAACCATGCACATGAGCATGGACATACTCACGAGCATGAGCATAGTCATGACCATCACCATCATGATCACGGAGCACATGCCGAGACGGATGCACTGATCGGCTACATGGTATCCCATAACGCTCACCACGCTGAGGAGTTAAAAGAGATAGCCCACACCCTCCGTCACGAAGGACGCGGCGAGATCGCCGACTGCATCGAAGGCGCCGTCACAGACTTTGCCGCCGGCAACGAAAAACTCAGCAAAGCCCTGGAGATGATCAAAGGTTGATCCTCTGACCAGCCACCCTCCAACCGCCAAAAACTAAATTGGGGCTGCCGGTGATATGGCTGTCACATATATATGTGACAGCCATATCACCGGCAGCCCCTTCACAACCTAAATCATTATTCAATCGGCACCTTAGCCCATCTTCCGCTGGCCCCGCAAGGCAGCACCAGTCCATTAGAGCTCACCGGCAGCCCGATCTCTTCAGATCTCACATATCCTCCAAAAGCTTTCAGCTCCGTAGAAATCAGATACGTCAACACTGCAGGCTGCAAACCGGTCGTATAGGAATTTACCAGGAAAAACAGCGGGTCTTCTGACAAAAGCTGCGCACACAGTTTGATAAGACCGTGAATAGATTCCTCGATCTTCCAGATTTCTCCCTTAGGTCCTCGGCCATAAGAGGGCGGATCCATGATGATCGCATCGTAATGATTGCCGCGACGGATCTCACGCTGAACAAATTTGACACAGTCATCCACGATCCAGCGAATGGGTGCATCACTCAGACCGGAGCTTGCCGCATTTTCCTTTGCCCAGGTCACCATGCCCTTGGAAGCGTCCACATGAGTAACTCTGGCTCCGGCTTCGGCGGCAGCCAGTGTGGCACCGCCGGTATAGGCAAACAGATTCAGTACCTTTACCGGACGTTCGGCATGACGGATCAGGTCACCGAACCAATCCCAGTTTGCCGCCTGTTCCGGGAAAAGTCCCGTATGTTTAAAACTGAAAGGCTTCAGATTGAATGTCAGGTTACGGTAATGAATGGTCCACTGTTTCGGCAGATCAAAGAACTCCCAGTCGCCGCCGCCCTTGCTGCTGCGGTGATAATGGCCGTTACAGTGCTTCCAGCCGGGAAGCTTTTTGGGGGTATCCCAGATGACCTGAGGATCCGGACGAATCAGCAGGTATTTTCCCCAGCGCTCCAGTTTTTCTCCCTTGGATGTATCCAGAACTTCATAGTCTTTCCAGTTATCGGCAATCCACATAATATCCTCCGTAGATAAAAATTTACGTATTTGCTCAGTACCTTTACATATACGTATCTGTTCAGCATCTTTGCAGATGCAACTATACAGACGCAGTAAACATATACTGTGAATGAGTATAGCATATCAGAAATAAAAATGCGATGCCATTTATCAGATAAATAAAAGGCTATCAGAAGTCAGACAGGGCATAAATGCAAGAAAAAGGATTTGAAAATGCATATTTTGACATGCAATCCGCCCCAAAATGATATTTAGCATAAAAATATGAAAGAAAATGTTGACAAAGTATCAGAAAATACATATTATGTGGAAAGGATAAACGAGGATTGAAAGACAGAAAGACAGAATCTGTCTGAGGAGGAGAAATATTATGAAAAAACCGTACTGCAGTCTGAGCCGCGAAGAGTTAACTGCTCTTAAGAAAGAACTTGAGCAGGAGTACAGAAAAGTTCAGGAAAAAGGCTTACAGCTGGATATGTCCAGAGGAAAACCGGCAAAAACACAGCTGGATCTGACCATGGGCATGCTGGATGTAGTCAACAGCAAAAGTGACCTGGACGCTGAGTCCGGAATGGACTGCAGAAACTACGGCTGCCTTACAGGTATTCCGGAAATCCGCCGTCTGATGGCAGATATGGCCGGTGTGTCCGAAAAAAATGTAATTGTATATGGAAATTCCAGTCTGAATATTATGTTTGATACTGTGTCACGTTCCGTGACACACGGTGTTATGGGAAACACTCCCTGGGCAAAGCTGGACAAGGTTAAGTTTCTGTGCCCCGTGCCGGGCTATGACCGCCATTTTGCCATTACAGAGTCCTTCGGGATCGAGATGATCAATATTCCCATGACGGCAGAGGGACCGGATATGGACATGGTGGAGGCTCTTGTCAGCACAGATCCGGCAATCAAAGGTATCTGGTGTGTGCCTATGTATGCCAATCCCACGGGAATTACCTACTCTGCAGAGACAGTTCGCCGTTTTGCAGCACTGAAACCGGCGGCACCGGATTTCCGTATTTTCTGGGATAATGCTTACGGCATCCATCATCTGTACGAAGACGATCAGGACAGTATTCCGGAGATTCTTTCTGAGTGCGAGAAAGCAGGTAACCCGGATATGGTATATGAATTTATGTCTACATCCAAGATCACTTTTCCGGGTTCCGGTGTGGCGGCGATCTATACTTCGGAAGCAAATATCAAGGACATCCTGAAGGTACTGACCTACCAGACCATCGGCCATGATAAGATCAATCAGCTGCGTCATGCAAGATTCTTTGGAGATATGGAGCACATGCGTGCGCATATGATGGAGCATGCAAAACTGATCCGGCCCAAATTTGAGGCTGTGCTTAATACGCTGGAGGAAGGTCTGGGCGGTCTGGACATTGCGTCCTGGACAAATCCCAAAGGCGGATACTTTATCTCCTTTGATGCTATGGAAGGCTGTGCCAAAGCTATTGTAAGCAAAATGAAAGAAGCTGGCGTGGTCATGACCGGCGCAGGAGCCACCTATCCCTATGGCCACGATCCGAAAGACAGTAACATCCGTATAGCACCAACCCTTCCCACTCCGGAAGAACTGGCTGAAGCCGCCAGCGTATTCGTGCTTTGCGTAAAACTCGTCACTGTAGACAAGCTCCTGGAAGCCTGATTTCCGGGCAGAATACAAAATTTTATAGTTTGCTATTAACAAAGAAGTGTCGTACAGTCTCATGGACCCGGCACTTCTTGTTTGTCTGTTTAGCCATTTCCCATGCTGTATCTTAACCATTTTTCATACTTTTCCCCTATTTACCCCGTCCCCAATCAGTGCTACAATAATGGCTGTTAAGGGGATAAACTTACAGGGGAGGACATCATGAAAAAGAAAACGAAGACATGGAAACTGGTGCTGCTTGGGATGTTTCTGTTCATCCTGGTTCTTGCCGCGATCTGCTATGGAGCAGTGACCAGATATTATACCGATCATTTTTTTAAGGGAACAGAGATCAATAATTTTGACTGCAGCAATCTTTCCGCTGAGGAGGTCAAAACGCTGATTTCAGATGAAATTATGACATACACCATCAGCATTGAGGAACGGGACGGCATTACAGAAAGGCTCCTGGCCAAGGAACTGGGGATGTCTTATGTAGACGATCAGTCTGTGGACAAAGCACTTGTGGGACAGAAAGCCTGGCAGTGGGTGGTACAGATCTTTAAGACTCGTGAGCTTAGTGTTTCTGCTGTTTCCAGTTATGATAAACAGGTAGCCTCTGCAGCGCTTAAACAGCTGCAGTGCTTTCAGGAAGGAAACTACACCAAACCGGAAAACGCCTACATAAAAGAAGGAGAGGCTTCTTACGAAATCGTTCCCGAGGTGGAGGGCACAGAGCTTGACTTTGACAAAGTTGTAGAGACTGTGCTGACGGCTGTGGATAATCATGAGGAGAGTGTAAATCTTGACTCGGCGGGATGTTATGCAGAGCCTGAGATCAAAAGCGACAATGAAGCACTGACATCCGTAGTGAATGCTGTCAACAAATATCTTTCGGCAAAACTCACCTACGATTTTGGCGGTGATGACCGTAAGGTAGTGGTAGATGGATCTGTGATCAAAGAGTGGCTGCAGAAGGGTGATAATGGTTTGCCGGTGCTCGGTGAGGACGGTGCGCCTGTACTGGTGGAATCGGCTCTCAAGGAGTTTGTCCGGGTAAATATGGCTAAGAAATACGATACTCTGGGCAAACCGCATGAGTTCAAAAAACACAGTGGAGAGACCATTACGCTGACGGGTGGTTTTTATGGCTGGAGAATGAACCAGGCAAAAACTGCCGAGGCTATGCTGGAGGCCATCAAAGCCGGTGAGCAGAAGGAGATGGAGGTATACTACCATTATACGGCGGCTAACCGTGGGGCAGACGATATTGGTAAGACCTATGTGGAAGTGGATATAACCAATCAGAAGCTGTACTGTTACGAAGATGGTAAGCTGAAGGTTGAGACAGATGTTGTAACGGGTAAACCTACAGAGGACAGAGAGACACCTTCCGATGGAATATGGTCCATTATTTATAAGAAAAAAGATGCGGTACTGGGTGAAGAAAATAATCTGGAATACAGATCACCTGTGGATTTCTGGATGCCCTTTAACGGCAACGTGGGTCTGCACGATGCAGACAGATGGAGATCCAAGTATGGCGGAGATATTTATAAGACCAATGGTTCTCACGGCTGCGTGAATATGCCGAGGGATGCTGCGGAAAAGGTATTTAATATAGTCAGTAAAGGTACGCCGGTCATTGTCTATGGTAAATGATACGGCGGCTGAAAGAAGGAGAAAATTATGAATATAGTAGTACTGGCCGGAGGCATAAGCACGGAAAGAAGTGTGTCCATCGTCTCAGGAACGGAGGTGTGCAAAGCTCTTCGTGCCCGGGGAGAAAGAGCGATCCTTCTGGATGTGTACTGTGGAAAAGAAAATGCAGAACCTGCACAGGCTTTTACCGAAGAGTATGATACAGAGGCTGAGGCGGCCTATATCCATTCTTTTGATGATAAAATTGAAGATATGATTGCTTCGGGAAAAGATTTTTTTGGCCCGAATGTTCTGAATTTGTGTAAGGCTGCGGACGTAGTCTTTCTGGCACTGCATGGGGCTGATGGAGAGAACGGTAAAGTGCAGGCCGCGTTTGACCTGTTTGGCATCCATTATACCGGCACCGGTTATCTGAGCAGTGCTCTGGCGATGGATAAAGGACTGAGTAAGGATCTTCTGGAGGCTGCAGGAGTTCCGGCTCCCAGGGGAACTCAGCTGGTTCGCGGCGCAGAGTATGTCAAAGAACTGCAGAATATGCGCCTCCCTGTTGTGGTAAAGCCCTGCTGCGGCGGTTCCAGTGTGGGCGTCAGCATTGTTCGTGAACAGGCACAACTGGAACAGGCACTTTTAGATGCTTTTCGGTATGAAGAAAATGTCATTGTCGAGGAATACGTAGAGGGCCGGGAATTTTCTGTTGGTGTGATCGATGGCGAGGCTTTGCCGGTGATCGAGATCGCACCCGTGGAAGGCTTTTATGATTATAAGAATAAATATTCCCAGGGAGCTACGGTAGAGACATGTCCGGCAAAACTTACACCGGAACAGACCAGGAAAATGCAGCGTTATGCTGAGGAGGGGGCAAAAGCCCTTGGTATTACAGGGTATGCCCGTCTGGATTTTTTGATGAAAGAGAATGGAGATATGTACTGCCTGGAAGCCAATACACTGCCGGGGATGACCCCCACCAGTCTTCTTCCCCAGGAGGCAGCGGCCATGGGCATGGATTTCGGTCAGCTGTGCATGCGGCTGATTGAGGTATCCCGATAAAACCACTGCTTTTGCAAGACAAAGGCGAAAGATGGTGACAAAGTTTTAAAATAGAAAAAGGAGATATGCCTCAGGCGGACAGACTGTCGTCTGAGGCATTTTATAAAGCTATGAGAGAATTGACAATTGAAAGAATCTGTAAAGTTTGTAAGGGCACCTATCACGGACCGGAAAAGCTTTGGACAAAGGAGATCACAGCGGTCAGCACAGACAGCCGTAAGATCGAAGAAGGCTGCCTGTATGTTCCTATTGTGGGTGCCCGGGCAGACGGACACAGTTTTATTCCGCAGGTTATGGAAAAAAAGGCACTGGTGACTCTTTCAGAAAAGGATCTGGGGGATACAAAGTATCCGTGGATACAGATAGAATCTTCGCTGCAGGCGGTTAAGGATCTGGCAGAGGAATACCTGAAGATCTTGCATATTCCGGTGGTGGGCATATCCGGCAGTGTGGGAAAGACCAGCACGAAAGAGATGATCGCAGCTGTTCTTTCCGTGAAATTCCGGGTGCTTAAGACTTTGGGAAATTTTAACAATGAACTGGGACTTCCGTTGACTGTATTTCGTCTGCGGGACGAAGATGAGATTGCTGTACTGGAGATGGGGATCAGTGATTTTGGTGAGATGACAAGATTGGCTCGGATCGCTCGGCCTAAAGTAGAAGTTATTACGAATATCGGCTGGTGTCATCTGGAAAATCTTAAGACGAGAGACGGCATTCTCAAAGCAAAGACAGAGATGTTTGACTGGATTCAGGAGGACGGTACCGTTATCCTGAACGGAGATGATGATAAATTGTCAGCGATTCATGATGTGCATGGTATTCAGCCGGTCTTTTTTGGCCTGCAGGATACGTTTCCCATTTGGGCAGATGAGGTTGAAAATCTTGGATTGATGGGTGTGAAATGCCGCATTCATGCGGCAGGAGAAGCACAGACTGTGCATATTCCGCTGCCGGGCAATCATATGGCCTACAATGCGTTAGCCGGTACGGCGGTAGGTCTGGCCTTTGGCATGACGCTTTCTGAAATCTGTCAGGGAATTGAGAGTCTTAAACCCTTAAGCGGACGGTTTAATATATTATCTCTGGCAGGAAGAACAGTGGTAGACGACTGTTACAATGCCAATCCCGTGTCCATGAAAGCATCCCTGGAAGTCCTGGAAAAGGGTGCGGGAAGGAAAGTAGCGATTCTCGGAGATATGGGTGAACTGGGCGAGAATGAAGAGAAACTGCATGAGGAAGTGGGAGAGTTTGCCGGAGGACTTCAGCTGGATGTATTGTATACGGTAGGAACACTTACAAGAGGACTGGAGAAAAAGGCTAAAGAAAAAAATCCCCGGCTTTTTACACAGCATTTTGATACGTTGGAGGAGTTTTTGCCGGTACTTATGGAAAAAACAAAGCCGGGAGATACGGTTTTAGTGAAAGCATCCCATTTTATGCATTTTGAAAAGATCATAGAAGCATTTTCTGCAGAATAAAGATGAGATTTTCGAAAACGAGAGAATACAAAGGAAGCAGGAACAGTAATCGAAAAGGGACTGTTCCTGCTTCCTTTTTGCTGACAAGTGCATGAAAAGGTTTTAAGGACTTTTTTTGCTGCCATGAGCAGAACTCACTGCAGATTTTTCTGCAGCATTTCTTTAATGATATTGCCGGTATAGCTTCCGATGACTTTTTTCTGTTCTTTGGACAGCTCTGAAGGACGGAAGGGCTTGCCATATTCCAGCACGATATCTGTACGGCGGATAAAAGGTATATGATCTTCAAAGACCTTCGAAGTATTGGTAAGCGCCACGGGTACGATCAGACAATCGGTTTTGGTCGCCACTTTAAAGCTGCCTTCGTGGAAGGGGAGAAGCTTTGTCTGTTCGGCATCGGTACAGCGGGTACCTTCCGGAAAAATAAATACGGAAATACCGTTTTTGATCAGGTCAATGGCAGACAGAATTGTTTTAAGGCCCTGTTTGATATCCTGGCGGTCCAGAAACAGACAGTGAAGAAAGCGCATCCACGTGGAGAGAAGCGGAACTTTGGCTATTTCTATTTTTGCAATGTAGGAAGTCAGATCAGGACAGCGGGCATAGGTCAGCACGATATCAAAATAACTGCGGTGGTTGCCGATAAACAGAGCCGCTTCTTTGGGAATATTTTCTTCACCGATAACGGTGACATGACATCCGGACAGGAAGGCAATGACCTTAAAGGCAGCCTGCACAATGCGCAGGGAAGAAATATCCCGGGCGCGGGGGTTAACTTTTCCTATCAGCCATTCGATCAGAAAGACGGGAATCGACAGAATAAGAAAAACCACCAGAAAAAGCACAACGAAAATCAGACGAATCATAACATTTTTCTCCTTTTATACTTTCCTTATTATACCGGACGGTACATAAACATGCAAGGTTCGGAAATAAAAAGAGCATATTTTTTCGCTGCAGACATAGAATGGAAACAAAAGTGTGGGATACGCCGTGTCCGGAGGATGTATGAGAAGGAAAGTGAAAGTTTTGGCAGCGGCAATTGTGCTGCTGCTTTGCACCGGCTGTTCGGTGAGTGTGCTGAAACAGAAAGAAGGAAGAGATCTGGAGTTCACTGTGGTGAGCAGAAGCGAGCTTCCCGAGGAGGTGGAGGCTGTGCTGGATGAAAAACTGGGAACATCATTTCAGACGGCCTGCCAGTACGGAGACAGTTTGTATCTGCTCTGCGGATATCCCATGCAGTCTGCAGGAGATTACAGCATACGGGTAAACCGGCTGGTAAAAACGGAGGATGCCATATATTTTCAAGCGGAGCTGGTAAGTGAAGAGTCGTCACAGGCGGAGGAGACTGAGAATCAGGACAGTCAGTCGGCGCCCTGGATTGCTGTGAAAACAGAATATCTTGATCTTCCGGTAATATTTGAACCGTAAACATTAGGGAATAGAGGATAGGAGGGGATGTAAACAGATGGAGATGCAGAAACAGGAATATCGTATTCTCCGGCAGAAAAGCAGTGCAGAGAGTCAGATCACTCTGGATGAAGAGTTTAATGTGCCGGATGTCAGACCGGATGTGGGCAGAATGATCCAGAAAAAAGGGCAGGTGCAGATCCGTAAAGTCAATGTGGCCGATGACAGGATCATGCTCAGCGGAGAGCTAAAGTTTTGTCTCCTGTATGTGACAGACGACGATAACCGGGGAATCAGCAGCCTGGAAGGACAGCTGCCCATCGAAGAAACAATGCGGCTGGATGGTGTGCGGGACGGGGATAAAATTCGTCTGAACTGGGATGTGGAAGATCTGGCTGTACGTCTGATCCATCCACGAAAACTGAACATTCAGGCCATGATATCCTTTGTGGCGGATGTGCAGGAACAAAAGTCACTTCTTCTTCCTGTAGGGGCTAAAGACAGTGACAATATGTCTTTTTTCAGGCAGGAAAAGACCATACTTGGCATTTGTGTACATAGGAAGGATACACTTCGGCTGAGGGAGGAAATTGTACTGCCGGCGAATAAACAGGATGTGGAAAAAATTCTCTGGCAGGATATTCAGGTCAGAGGGCTGAAGCTTCGATGTGGAGAAGGGGAGGTCCTGTATAAAGGGGAGATGTTTGTCTTTCTTTTGTATGCGGGAGAAGATCCATCCAGCCCGCCGGAATGGATCGAGGAAATCATTCCGGTCAGTGGTTCACTGGACTGCGAAAAGTGTGAGGCAGATATGCTTCCCAATATCGAGGTGCGCATGTCCCAGAGCCAGGTGACGGTGAAACCCGATGCCAATGGGGAAGAGCGGATGCTGACGGCGGAAGCTGTATTAGATGTAGATCTTCGACTGGAAAGAGAACAGCATTTTTCCCTGCTGATGGATGCGTATGACCCTACCCGGGAATGTACACCTGTGAGCCGCGAGGAAGAAACGGAGTATCTTCTGATCAAAAATGAAGCCAAATGTCGTATCGGAGACAGGCAGAGTACAGGAGAAGCCCAGGGAAAGATCCTGCAGATCTGTCACAGCGATGGTGTGGCCAGAGTGGATGAATGCCGGATCACAGCAGGAGGACTGGAGGCAGAAGGAATTCTTCAGGTCAGAATCCTGTATATTGTCAGTGATGACGATATGCCCTTTTATGCCATGGAAGCGGTGATCCCTTTTCAGCAGATGATCGAAGTGCCGGGCATGCAGACACAGGTACGTATAGACCTGCATGTAGATCTTGAACAATTGTCTACCACTATGGCGGACAGTCATGAGATCGAGATCAAAGCAACCATCAATTGTTCAGCGCTAGTTCTTGGCAAGCAGACGCTGATGCTTTTGCAGGATATCCGTATAAAGCCCCTGGATCCGTCCAGAATACGGAATCTTCCGGGAATCGTATGCTGTCGGATGCAGCCGGGAGACACCCTTTGGGAGCTGGCAAAAAGATATTATACAACGGTGGAGGATATCCGGGAGCTCAACAAGCTGGAGGCAGAACCGAAGGCCGGGCAAACCATTTTGCTGGTAAAAAAAGTGGGAAACTGAAAAAACGAAATATTTCTTTGCTTTTTGTTTTTTTTGTGGTACAGTATCCAGTGTATTGTATACAAAGTGCGAAAGCGAACAGAGGTAGAGAAAAACGATGAAATTACGAGCGATGGCCAAAATCAACCTGGGTCTTGATGTGGTGAGAAGAAGAGAGGATGGGTATCATGAGGTGAGAATGATCATGCAGACCATCCGGATGTACGATACGCTGGAGCTTACAGCAACAGAAGACACAGGGATCACGGTAAAAACAAACTTAAAATATCTTCCGGTAAATGAAGATAATCTGGTATATAAGGCAGCGAAGCTTCTGATGGAAGAATTTCATGTTTCCCGGGGGCTGAAGATCCGTCTGGAAAAGCATATTCCGGTAGCTGCCGGTATGGCAGGCGGAAGCTCTGATGCTGCAGCTGTAATGGTAGGTGTTAACCGGCTGTTTCGTCTGGGACTTTCCAAAAAGGAATTGATGGAACGGGGTGTAAAGATCGGTGCGGATGTACCCTACTGTATTCTTAGGGGAACGGCACTGGCCGAAGGCATTGGAGAGCAGCTGACACCGCTTACACCGGCACCCGACTGCCATGTGTTGATCGCCAAACCTCCCATCAGTGTTTCCACAAAATTTGTATATGAAAATCTTCATCTGGATCAGCTTGAGACACATCCGGACATTGACGGTATCCGCAGTGCCATTGAAGCAGGTGATCTTCATGGGATGGTGGCCAGAATGGGCAATGTTCTGGAAACTGTTACGATTCCGGCATACCCGCAGATCGGGCAGATCAGCAGTCTGATGAAGGAAAATGGAGCACTGGGTGCTATGATGAGCGGCAGCGGTCCGACGGTCTTTGGTATCTATGATGATGAGAGAAAAGCCATGGCGGCCAAAGAAGTGCTCAAAAAGAGCAATCTTGCTCAGGTGATCTATCTGACAAAGCTGTTTCAAAGCGGAGGAACAAAAGATGAATGAATTTCATGTAGATATGAATGAATATTTGCCCCTTCGGGATGTGGTATTTAAGACTTTACGTCAGGCCATTCTGACAGGTGAGCTGCAGCCGGGAGAGCGGCTGATGGAGATTACGCTGGCTAACCGCCTGGGGGTAAGCCGTACACCGGTGCGGGAGGCAATCCATAAGCTGGAGCAGGAGGGACTGGTCATCATGATGCCGCGCAGAGGGGCACAGGTGGCACAGATCACAGAAAAGGATCTGATCGAAGTTCTGGAGGTCCGTCTGGGGCTGGAAGAGATGGCGGTGCGCTTTGCCTGCGAGCGGATGACAGATGAGCAGTTTGGAAATATGTGTCAGGCGGCAGATGAGTTTTCGGCGGCGATTGACAGGGACGATCTGACGGCTCTGGCGCAGGCGGATGAGAAATTTCATTCCCTTATCTGCGAGGCAACAGACAACGATTGTCTGTGTAATATCACGTTCAACCTGCGGGAACAGATGTATCGGTATCGCATCGAGCATCTGAAAAACCATGATGTGCGAAAAGATCTGGACGCGGAACACCGGGCGATCTGCGAGGCTCTTGAAAAAAGGGACGTGGAGAAAGCCTGTACGATTCTTTGCAGTCATATTGAAAATCAGCAGCAGTCCATTATCCGGATGCTGAAAGAAAAAAGTAAGGGATAAAGCAGCGGGGAAGAGATAACCGTGTTAAGAATGAAAGCTTCGGTTTCGGGGCATAGTAAGAGAGATATCTGTTTGCGGATATCTCTTTTTTTCATGCCGCAGACAGGAAAAAAGGGTACAGGAGTCGTTTTTGGGGAATAAAGAAAGCATTTGCGCAGAAAGGAGAAGGGGGACATGACACCCATTGCGGAAAGCCTTGAAAAGAATAAAAGGGTGATAGAACAGCTGTGTGAAAACTGCATGGATATCATCCGCCAGGAGATTACTCTGGGGCAGCAAAAAGCATTGCTGGTCTATGTGGAGACCACAGCCACCAATGTGCTGATGGATCAGTCGGTGGTAGCCCGGATGTTGAAACAGCTGTCGGAAAAAGATCCAGAACAGCAAAAAAGACTGCTTAAGGAGAATGGCCTTGGCGTCGCAAAAAGCAAGCAGTTTACAGAACTGGAAAAAGCGATGGCCTCCATGCTTACCGGGGATGTTCTGCTGTTTGTGGATGGCTGCGATGTGGCAGTTACGCTGGCGGATAAGGGATATCCGGGAAAACCGGTGGGAAACTGCGAAGCGGAAAAAGTAATCCGGGGATCCTCCGAGGGATTTTGTGATTCAGTTAAGACAAACGAGGCGCTGGTGCGAAAGCGGATCCGCAGTACCGGATTGAAAGTTGTGGAAAAAAAAGCCGGTGTTCGCTCAGAGACCACGTTGGCTGTTTTATATATGGAAGAACTGGTGCGCCCTGAGTTTCTGGAAAATCTGGAGCAGGGGCTGGAAAAATACTGTATTGACGGTGTATTTGACAGCGGTACTATGGAACAGCTTCTGGAAAAAGACTGGGCATCTCCTTTTCCTCAGTTTCAGTCGACCCAGCGGCCGGATCGGGCGGCTATGGAGCTCATGGACGGCAGAGTAGTTCTGTTGTGTGACAATTCCCCCTCCGCCTTGCTGATGCCGGCGGGTTTTGATGATTTCTTTCGGGTAAGTGAGGATCGCTACAATCGCTTTGAGCTGGTGAGCTTTGAGAGAATCATCCGTTATGGAGCTATGCTGGCGGCTTTGTATATTTCTGCGGCCTATCTGTCGGTAATCAGTTTTCATACACAGCTTTTGCCTACGGCCCTGCTTCTGTCTCTGGCAGAAGCCAGGAAGGGGGTACCCTTTCCCCCATTGATCGAGGTGCTTTTGATGGAACTGTCCTTTGAGATGATCCGCGAGGCGGGGGTACGCATGCCGGGGCCTTTAAGCGGAACCATAGGCATCGTCGGCGGCCTGATCATCGGTGACGCGGCTGTATCTGCCAATCTGGTCAGCCCCATGTCTGTGATCATTGTGGCTTTCAGTGCCTTGTGTTCCTTTGCGGTACCGGATGAGGAATTCAGTGCCGCCCTTAGACTTGTCCGGTTCATGATGATCTTTCTCGGCGGATTTCTGGGCTTTGGCGGCATTGTGGGAGGTACATTCTGGCTGCTTCTTCATCTGTGCGGGCTGGAAAGCTTTGGCATTCCCTATGTGCAGATCGTACATCGCCATACAAGGAATGCAGAGGACAGGATACTCAGAAAACCTATGGCGGAACTGAAAAATCGTCCGTATTTTGTTCCCGGAGAACAGTCAGTGCGTCTGAAACAAAAGGTAACCCGGGCAGAAGCAAAGAAAGGGAGAAAATGACGATGAACAGAAAAAAAGAGATACAGCCCTGGCGATATGCCGGTATCAGTCTGGCTTTTTTTTGCCTTCTTTTGCCGAAATTGCGGCTGTTTTCCGGTGCTGACGGGGCGCTGGGCATTGTTCTGGCTACGGTGATCCAGTGTGTGCTGCATCGTGTCCGCCAGAGAATCTGTCGCAGGCAGACAAGATCAGCAGAAGGGATCCCGGGGAAAATACTGGCTGTGGTGCGTATTCTCTGGTATGTGGCAGTGCTGGTGGTTCTGACAGGCCTTTCTGCCTGTCTTATGAGAGACTGTTTCTGGCCCGGAATGTCCCGGAGGATAGCCTGGGTCTTGCTTTTACTTATGCTGCTGCCGGCCCTTGGCAGGACCCATGGGGTATGGCAGAGGGTCATTGCTGTGACTTTTGGATGGATGCTCCTGTTTGTGGCAGGTATGCCGATTCTGGCTGCCAGACAGATGCAGACAGCATATTTACCCTTAACGCTGGCTGCAGATCCGGCAAAAATCCTGGCGGCGGCTTTTCTCTATCTGGTATTTTCCTGGTATCTTTTGCTGATTCCGGCAACAAAAAACCGGGGCATGTGGCCGGACAGCAAAGAAGGTCTGTACCTGCTCAACGGCATTTTTCTGGCAGGCCTTTGTCTGGTGATAGGGCAGGTCTATGGCCCTGAAGGAGCATCCTTCCGGCGCTGGCCTGTTTTAAGTCTTTTGCAGGGCATCAGTGTGCCGGGAAAATTCTTGGAACGTGTGGATGCCTTCTGGGCAGCAGTCTGTCTTCTGGCGCTGTTTCTGGCCGCAGGCCTTTTGCTGGAAAGAATATTTGCATCTCTGTCCGTCCTTGGAATCGGTACAGGCACTGTCCGAATGTGGAGATATAAAGATCTGGCCGCCCTCTTTCTTCTGGCAGTGGTGGTATTGTTTTACCGTTACAGCGGAGTGGAGGCGCAGGACAGAGTATATGTCAGCACCTTTATAGCAGATAAGGAGGGAGACGCATACGTTTTCTGGTTCCCGCAGCAGGAGAAAGAAGAGACCGTTTATGCGGTCCATGGAGCAAGTTTTCAGGATGCCCTGGAAAGATTTACGGAAAACAGCAGAAAACAGCCGGATTTCGGGCACATTCGGGCCACCATTGTGGGAGAGAGGTTACTGGAAGATACAGAACTGACAAACCGGCTTTTTACAGAACTGGCAGCCTGGCAGGATATGGATGAAAACAGCTATGTTTTTCAGTGCAGTGATCCCCGGGCTTTGCTGTCGGCAGATACGGAGGATACAGTCTGCGGCATATATCTGTCCGAACTGTACGAGAATCATTTTGGTGTGAAGAGAAGTCCTCTGGTGCTCAGAGAACTGATGGTGGATTGGGAAAACGGGGAACGGCACAGGAGTATTCCCCGAATAATAGTGAAGGATAATGGCTGCTATGTGGAATGGATCACGTAACTGTTCATAACTGTTCAGAACAGGCCGAATCACTTGAAAAATAGCAGCGGTCAGTATACAATGACGGTTAAGATAAATACGATGATGATAACCGGAGGAGAATATGACAGAAGAAGTACTGGTAAGAATAACCGGCATACAAAGGCCCGAGCAGCAGCCGGAACAGAATGAAGAGCCCATATCCGTTGTGACCAGAGGCCGCTTTTATACCGAAAACGGTCACCGCTATGTGACATATGAAGAAATCTATGACGAAGCCGAGCTTACCGCAGTAAATACGGTACGTATTACGCCTGAAGTCCTTGAAGTGAAAAAGGATGGTGCAGTGAATGTGCAGATGGTCTTTCAGGAGAATCGGAAGACAGTCAGTATATACGGAACTCCTTTTGGAGAGATCGAGATGGGGATCGCTACCACTCGTTATGGATTTGATGAGACGGAGGACCTGATCAGGCTGGATGTCTGCTATATACTGGAGATGAACGGGGAGCATGCGGCAGACTGTGAGCTGCATATGGAGATTTTCGCCAAGGGAAGCCAGTTTTCTTTATAAGAGGAGAACAACAGGGCCGCAGATTTCCCGGATCCCAAAATAAAATAATTGTGACGTAAATGTGAAAAAAACTTAAAGCGTTTGACACCTCTTTTTAAATCCCGCTATAATTGATTTACATAATGTGGCTAGAGAAAAAGGAGGACATGCATGGGATTTGAAGAAAAGCTGACATATTACGCAGAGAAAATGGCTCCTACATGCAGGGAGAATGACAGTATATCAGATGAACTGTTTACAAAATACGGTGTTTATCGAGGACTCAGAGACCTGAATGGTAAAGGCGTGGTCACAGGGTTAACCAATATCTCCAAGATCGTTTCCGTGAAAGAAGAAGACGGAAAAAGGATACCCTGTGACGGTGAACTGTGGTACCGGGGATATCAGGTAAAGGATCTGATCAACGCATATGGCAGACAGCGCTTCGGGTATGAACGGACAGCTTTTCTTCTTTTGTTTGGCAGACTTCCGGAGGAAGAAGAGTTTGCGGAATTTTTACAGACACTGGCGCACTGTAGGGATCTTCCCACAAATTTTGTCCGGGATGTGATCATGAAGGCACCATCCCATGACATCATGAATTCCATGACAAGAAGTATACTGACATTGGCTTCCTACGACAGTAACGTTTCCGATATTTCCGTAGAAAACGTTCTTCGGCAGTGTATTCAGCTGATTGCGGTATTCCCCATGCTGGCGGTATACGGATATCATGCATACAATCATTATGATCAGGGAGAAAGCATGTACATTCACCGTCCGGACCCGGAACTGTCCACCGCGGAAAACATCCTGATGATGCTCAGACCGGATCGAGAGTTTACACCGTTGGAGGCACAGGTGCTGGATGTGGCACTCATTTTGCATATGGAACACGGCGGCGGCAATAACTCTACGTTTACCACCCGGGTGGTGACATCTTCCGGTTCGGATACGTATTCTGCCATCGGCGCGGCCATGTCATCGCTGAAAGGACCAAAGCATGGAGGCGCTAACCTAAAGGTTATGGAAATGATGGCGAATATCCGGGAGAATGTGGAAGATATCGGCGATGACGCACAGGTGGAGCAGTACCTTAAACGTATGCTGGACAAGGAGGTATTTGACCACCAGGGTCTGATTTATGGTATGGGTCATGCCATATATTCCCTTTCTGATCCCCGGGAGCGCATATTTAAAGGCTTTGTGGAAAAGCTGGCAGAAGAGAAGGGCCAGCAGCAAAGCATGCATCTGTATAATGCCATTGAGACCATAGCGCCCCGGCTGATCGCAAGCAAGAGAAAGATATTCAAGGGCGTCAGTCCGAATGTGGATTTTTACAGCGGATTTGTCTATGACATGCTGGGAATCCCGCTGGAATTGTATACACCACTGTTTGCCATAGCCCGGATCAGCGGATGGAGCGCGCACAGACTGGAGGAACTGATCGGCATGAGCAAAATTATCCGTCCCGCATATTTAAGTGTGATGAAAGAGAGACAGTAGGAAGCAGTTATGAAGGTTTGGCTGGAAAAACAGGACAAAAGAAAAAACATAGCCGTATATGTCAGCTTTCTGGCGTTGGCGGCTATGCTTGGCTTTTTCAGACCCATCGGCAATGTGGACGAACTCTGGAATTTTACGTTTGGCAATAATATAGCTATGGGGCTTGTACCTTATCGGGATTTTAATCTGCTGCAGACCCCGTTGTTTGCCATGATCCATGGCCTGTTTCTGGCAGTGTTTGGCCGGGAACTTCTGGTGACCCGTATGCTGGGAGCACTGCTGTTTTCCGGCATCTGCTTTCTTCTGTATCGGTTTTCCGGAAAGATGGGGGCAGAGGGTGCGCTGTGCTGCGTGCTGCCTCTGTTTTTTCTGGTATGCTACGATTATAATGTGTTTTATGAGTACAGCTGTACGATCCTTTTTGTACAGCTGATCTGTATGTATGTGGATTGCGGCGCATTCTGGAAAAAGGCAGACAGCGGTGGCTGGTTCACGGTCAGGACACAGATCCTTTGCGGCATAGCTTCCGGAATTGGCATCATGTGCAAACAGACCTTTGGCGGCTTTGTGGCTCTGGCTTCCTGGCTCTCTGTGCTGATCGTGTGTCGGTATTACCGGACAGGCCTTTCAAATACGTTAAAATTATTGTTTTTCCGCCTTCTGGGTTCGTCTCTGCCCTGCTTTCTGGTGCTTTTTTATCTTCTGGGCACGGGAAGCTTTGATGATCTTCTGGACATGTGTCTGCGGGGAATTTCGACATTTTCCAGCAGTCTGATGATATGGGAATATATGGCGGAAAAAACAGAGTATCTGTTTACCGGCATCGGCTTTTTCATGGCAGTGGCTGCAGGTGTGCTCTATACCGTGTATTATCGCAGACAGAAGAAAGGATGGATCGGGGGTATTGTGTTGACCTACAGCGTGCTTGGCTGTATCAATCTGTATCCTTTGTGCAATACGTATCACATTCTCACCTGTCTTTTCCCGTTTCTTGTGCTTGCGGTGCCGTATCTTGCGCGCATGGGAAAAAACAGATGGCTCAGGCTTCTTTGTATACTGGCAATGCTTGTGGGTGTGGGATATATTGTGTTCTGGACACCGTATAAGACGGTGAAAAGCAGCGAAGTGATGACGGATGTGGAGCACTTCCATGGTATTTTTATGGATAAAGATGAGGTTTCGGATTATCACATTGTGCTGGACGAGATCCGTGACCGGAAGGAAAATGGATTTGATGTATACCTTCTGGATAATCAGGCGGTGCAGTATCTGATCCCCGTAGATACGTATCATAAATATCTGGATATGTTTCTGGTGGGCAATCTGGGAACAAAGACACCGGAGGAATGTCTGGAAGACAGTCTGTTCTCTTCGGCCCAGGCTATGTATCTGATACCACCGGATTTTAAAGGGCAGTATCAGTTCCCGAGAACTGCAGTAGAAGAGTTTATAGAGGAAAAGCTGAATTACGCCCAGACGGTGGGACATTTTAACTGTTATCTGCCAAAATGACTTGTCAGATATAGTGGCCAAGCTCCACGAGAAAGTCCTCTTCCATTCGGATCAGTTTTCTTGCAAGATCCCGGCTTTCCTGGGAGGCTTCGCTGTACTGGTTCAGATAGCGGCTCAGGGATTTGATTCCCACACTGCAGCCATCCATCATCATGCCGGCAACGGCGCTGTCATCATCGCGAAAACTGAGTTTCATTTCCGTCCCCATCCATGCAAAGGCTCTGGCCAGTGGATGGGGTTCGTTTTTTTCTTCGCCGATTTTGCCAAGAAGGACATCACAGCCTTCTTTGATTTCCCGGTGCTTCAAGTCATATTTGTGCAGCAGATCACAAAGTTTCTGGTCCTCTACATGGGGGATGACCTGCTCCAGAGAATTTGTGGCCATGCGGCATCCGGCATTGCACTCTTTTAAAAGATAAGTGGTATCAGATATCATAATCAGTTCCTCCTTTTCCCTAAGTATGTACGGAAAAAAGAAAGTTATGCCTGTTGTGAATTTCTTGACAGCCCCGGACGAAACTCGTATAATTCTCGATGATATTTTTATAAACAAAGTAATTTCAGAAATATCTGACAAGGTATTGAACAGATATTTACAAAGAAAGACAGGTTTGATGACGTGAGAAAAATAGGAATTGTTACAGACAGTCACAGTGGTATTTCACAGAAACTGGCGAACGAACTGGAAATCGATGTAATTCCCATGCCATTTTATTTTGGCGATACATGTTACTTTGAAGATGTAAGCATCAGCAGAGCGGATTTTTTTGCCCGTTTGAAAAACGGTGAGGACGTATCCACTTCCCAGCCTTCACCGCAGACAGTGATGGATGCCTGGAAAAAGGCACTTGAACGGTATGAAACGATCCTGCACATTCCGATCAGCAGCGGATTGAGCAGCTCCTGCGAGACGGCCATAATGCTGGCCGGAAAGGATGAGTTTAAGGACAGGGTATTTGTGGTGGACAATGGCCGTGTGTCAACACCGATGCATCAGTCCATCCTGGATGCTATCGATCTGGTGGAAGCCGGCTACAGTGCCGCTCAGTGTAAAGAGATCCTGGAACGTGTCCGCGCAAAAATGAACATTTACGTGGCAGTGTCCGATCTGTCCTATCTGCGCAGAGGCGGCCGAATCTCCGGCAGTACAGCCGCTATTGGTTCTCTGCTTAACATCAAGCCTATCCTCTGCTTTGATGTCGGCAAGCTTCAATCCTTCAAAAACTGCCGCGGAGCGAAAAAAGCCCGACAGACCATGATTGAGGCTTTACGTCACGATCTGGAGACAAAGTTTAAGGAAGACTATGAGGCAGGACGTGTGCGGCTTGTGGCAGCCACCAGTGCGGATGAGAAACTGACAATTTCCTGGCTCCAGGAGATCCAGGCGGCATTTCCGGACATGGATGTCTACTGTGATGATCTGTCTCTTGGCGTATCCTGCCATATCGGGCCGGATGGCCTGGGCATCGGCTTTTCCTGTCGTCCGAAAGAACTGGACAAATAATAGTAAACGAAAGAAAAGAGAGAAAATATGCAAAAGAAAGTTAGAAATTCCTGTCTGTTGGTGCTGACAGCCCTGATCTGGGGTGTGGCCTTTGTAGCTCAGACAACGGGAGGAGACGCGGTAGGCGCTTTTTCCTTTAACTGTATCCGTTCATTGATCGGCGGTGTAGTGCTTATCCCGGTGATCTGTGTTCTGGATAAGAAAAATGACCGAAAACCAAAAACCCGCGAGGAGAAAAGGACGCTTCTTACGGGAGGAATTGCCTGTGGATGTGTGATGTTTGTGGCAACGTCGTTTCAGCAGCTGGGTATCAATGCCGGTACAGAAGCCGGAAAGGCTGGTTTTCTGACTGCCTGTTATATCCTGCTGGTACCGATCTTTGGTATGGCGCTGAAGAAAAAATGTGGATGGAATATCTGGGTCGGTGTTTTGATGACTTTGGTCGGATTATATCTTCTTTGCCTGAAAAACGGCTTCAGTCTGCGCTTTTCGGATATTCTGGTGATGGTCTGCTCGGTCTGCTTTGCTCTGCATATCCTTCTGGTAGACCACTTTTCACCGCTGGTGGATGGTGTACGGCTGTCCAGCATACAGTTTCTGGTATCCGGAGCCATCGGTATCCTTCCTACGTTTTTTATTGATATGAAGCATTCTGTGTCCGGCTTTCTGGCATGGCTTCCGGCACTGCAGACCTGGGCTGCCTGGGTTCCGATCCTGTATGCCGGTGTTCTGTCCTGCGGTGTGGCCTATACATTACAGATCATCGGACAGAATGGGTTGAATCCCACAGTGGCATCTCTGCTCATGAGCCTGGAATCCGTATTCTCTGTACTGGCAGGCTGGGTGCTTCTGGGACAGAAGCTTTCCGGACGGGAGATCCTTGGCTGTGCCGTTATTTTTGCAGCCATCGTGCTGGCACAGATTCCGGTGGAATCCTTAAAAAAGACAGCAAAGTAAATTGAAAGATGGAGCTGCTGAAAGTAAAATCGGCGGCTCCTTTTTTATTGCCTTTCACAGAGACCGGGGCTGGCCGGCTGTGGCCCTTCCGTGGGCGTCCTCCCGGGGG
>JAEDOO010000121.1 GCA_016301965.1 Lachnospiraceae bacterium
TCATCCAGAAGCTCCGTGCAGGCATACTTGGCAAACACATTGACCACCCCGGGATCGATACCGAGACAGATCAGGGCCATCTGTCCCTTCTCCTTCCAGGCCTCATGACGATCAAAATTATATTTCGTCATAGGTTCTGTATAACTGTTTTCTATCCCAAGGCCATAGGCTGGCTCATCCATGGGTACAGACCAGGTACCCATATTGGCATAATCCGCACCGCTCTCAAAAGCCGCGTCAAAGATAAAATTGCTGGCAAAGGGCGGTGCCGCATCCATAACAAAATCAATGGCATAAGCGTTCATGAGGTCCTTCATCTGCGCCTTGTCCGTGGCATTCACTGCCGCAGCCGCAAATCGTCCGTCATCCGTAAGCTTATGCACCACTTCCTCTGCCCGGGAAAGATCATAGTCACACACCAGGACAAAGTGGAGCCACTCTCCCTTTGGATCTCTGTACTGCACCACCTTCAGTATGCTTTCACCTACAGCGCCTGCGCCGATCAACATCATTCTCATAGTTTTCTACCTCCGTATATTGCGTTCTGCAGCTCTGCTTTGTCTCTGTGAATCAACAAATGATCCACCGGATCATTTGTTGATATGCATGGCAATGAAAAAAGAGCCCTCTGCGGACTCTTTTTCTATGTCGTACAATGTAAAATGGCTTATCGAACCATTTTGTTATAGGATCGCCAACAAAAAAGAGCATACAGATCACGCATAAATAAATTGCATCTGTATGCTCTGTCCTTTTGCCAGTTGGTTGTAGCCTCGTAGGCGGTGAACATTAATTCACACTCTCCAGAGTTCCCTCAGATTACCTTCCTTTTGCCTGTCAGTTTCCGCCGAAAGCCGATGTATTCTTCCGGTCTTGCTTCTTCGGCCCTGCCGCCCGGGCAGTGTCTAGGATAATCCTTCTGCGGTTTTATTGAAATTATCATACCATTTCGGCAAGACAAATTCAAACTGAAATTACTACCGAAGATCTTTTTTACAATATTTTACATAAGCTATAACAATACCTGCCACAGTGAATGCCGAGCCTACCGCCAGCATCTCACCGTTGATAGACAACGAATTTACGATATCTGCCCCTTCCGCATAGCCAAAGGGCGTAATATACTTCAGGAAATCCGCCTGTTCCGTAATATTGGCCACCAGATTCAGGAAATAAAACAGCATGGCTATGCCAAGACCGATGCCCAGGCCGCTGCGGCGGAGGAATGCAGAAATACCAAAGCACACCGATGCCGTTTCCACCTGCAGCAGAAGATAGGCCAGATGTAAAAGATTCAGTTCCTTCCACGGAATATTCTCCCCAATCAACGCGATAGAAGCCACGGCTGTCAAATATACCACCACATTCAGGATCACGATCTGCAAAATCACCGCGATCAGCTTATCCGTCACTACCCGCCAGCGGCTGACCGGATGCGTCATTAAAAATTCTGCCGTATGCTCCTTTTCCTCCTTGGCCAGTACCGAGATTCCGCAGAGTGCGGCGAAAAAAGCGCCGCCAAGGCCCACAATATTGCCGCATTCCACTACATAAAAGCCGATCAGCGTACCAAAGCTGACCTTATCCATACCGAAAGCCGCCGTAAAGCTGCCCATGGAGGAAAACATCTCGCTGACCGCATCCATCTCACTTTTCATGCTCGGATACAGGAATACACAAACCGCCAGCAATGACGCGATGGACAGCGTCCAGACGATCAGTGAGATTCTGCTCTGTTTTAACTCATGCCGCACCAGTGTCATGCCTGCTCCCCTCCTTTTTCGTAGTAATGCATAAAGATTTCCTCCAGATCCGGCTCCGTAATGGTCAGATCCCGGATGGGAGACTTGGCCAGTCGGTTCAGCAAAAGCTCCATCCGGCCGCTGTACAGAAATACGGCCCCCTCCTTCTCATAGTGCAGATCCCGGATACCTTCAAGACCGGCCAGATCACACAGGCCTTCCACGTGAACCCGCTTTACACTGGTCTGAGCCAATGCTTCCACACTGTCACAGGCAACGATCTGCCCGTCCCGGATGATCGCCGCACGGTCGCAGTAATGCTGCACCTCAGATAAAATATGTGACGACAGAAATATTGTCGTTCCCTTTTCATTTCTCTCTTTGAGAATGGAAAAGAATTCCCGCTGCATCAGAGGATCCAGACCACTGGTGGGCTCATCCAGGACACACAGCCGAGGCTTATGTTGAAGAGCGCAGACAATACCCACCTTCTTGCGGTTTCCGAAAGACAGCTCTTCCACCTTCTTTTCCGTATCCAGCTCCAGCCGCTCACATAGTCTTCTGGCCTCTTTTCTGCATTTCTTTTTTCGAAGATCCGCAGAAAGCCGGATGACATCCTTAACCTTCATGCCGGCATAAAATGTGGTCTCCGAAGGCAGATACCCCACCTCCGAAAGAATATCCGTTCTTTCTTTTTGGGTATCCATGCCGAAAATCCGGGCACTTCCCCCGCTACTCTTGATCAGTCCGAGAAAAGTGCGGATAGTGGTGCTTTTCCCCGCTCCGTTTGGACCGATAAATCCAAAAAACTCTCCCTCTTCCACGCTAAGATCCACCCCGGCGATGCCCCGGGATTTTCCATAATATTTCGTCAGCCCTACAGCTTCCATTGCCAGCATACTCAATTCTCCTTTCTCAGGTATATGCTTTTCCAGAAGTCGATCATTTTCCCGAACTCCACTTCCATCTCATCCACATCAAAATTGTCATTTTGCATCTTTTCCCACAGATAACCTTCCGAGGCCCAGAACATATCCTGGTACATACACTTAAGATCCAGCCCCGACACAAAATCCTTTGGATCCAGTTTCAGCATGGCTGCCTGCGTACTGTACGAGCCGTGCTCTTCTATACTCTTTTGAATCTCCTCGCGTACCTCCGGATCCTTCTCATAGTATGCCTTCATGACAAACAGGGCCATATCCGGATACTGTCGGATCAGCGCCGTCTTGGCCTGCAATCCGCGATGCATAATCTCAAACAGATCCGGCTCTGCATAGCACTGATATTTTTCCAGATACTCCAGGGTCATCTTTGCGGAATAATCCCACAGAAACAGGTACAACTCCTTTTTGTTATGGAAATAGTGAAACAGCAGCGATTTGCTGATGCCCGCCTCCTCAGCGATCTCCCGGACGGGGCTCTTTTTGTATGAATTCTGGGAAAACACGCGAAAACCGGCGTTGATGATGGTGTGCTGTTTTTCCTCCGGCAAGGCAAAAAATTTGTCGTTCATACCAGATCTCCCTTCTATCGACCGCTTCGGTCAATCCATACTTTCATTATATCTCATTGACCGTTTTTGAGAAGACCCATAAAGAAATCTTAATGCTGAAAAAAGCTGATGCATGGCATCTTGTGCGGATGTGAGTACATCAGTTTTTTTCTCCTTTATTCAGTAAATTTTTGATATTTCGCCGGTAATATCATACTGCTTCCTGAACAACTCCAGATCCGCATCCCCGCGGATCAGCGTCACTTCTTCAAAAGCTCCGGTATGTACGTTCTGAAATCCGGCTACCTGCTCTCCGTTACAGATGCTGCATTTGATGACCGGCTTCTGGTTTACTTTATCGTAAGTTTTTTTCTGCAGTTTCTTTTTAAATAATCCCATAACCATTTCCTCCTACGCTTTTTCCATTGAGATAGAGTATACATATCTCCTTATCTTTCCTGCTTACAGAGCATTAACATCTTTCTTTGATTTTATGGCATATGCCGTCACAAAGCCATAGATTTGTATTACTTTTTTATTCTTTCTGAGTGGTTTTCCTGCCTTCACACGTATAGTACAATAGAACAGGAAAACAAATGACACACCGAGGGAGAACGTATTATGACTGACCAGGAACTTCTCTTTCTGCTGGAGCACGAGCCAGAAGCGGGAATACATGAACTGATGCAGATGTACGGGGGAGCCATTTATACCATCTGCAAAAATTTTCTGGCCAATTGTCCTGAATCCGATATAGAAGAAACTGTGGCGGACACCTATATCCATTTCTGGAAATATCGGGACAGATTCGTGCCGGACGAAAAGCATTCCGTCAAAAGCTATCTTTATGCCATTGCCAGAAATGCGGCCCGGGACCGAAGAAGGGAGCTGAATAAACAGCCCATATTTCCGCTGGAAGAAATATCTCTTGAATTACCCTCCGAACATAATGTGGAGGCTGCATACGAAAAGCAGCGGGATGAAGAAATCCTGCATGAATGTCTCAGAGACATGACAGAGCCGGATCGAAGCATCTTTATTTACCGTTACTTCTATGGGTTTAAGGTCAAACAGATAGCCGAAATCATAAAGCTGCCTCAAAAGAAAATCGAAAATACTCTCTTTAGGGGAAAAGAAAAACTGCGAACCGCACTGATGAAAGGAGGGATTTCCCGTGACATTTGACATAGATTCTTTACTTCAGGATATTCATGACGACGAAACACTGTCCTTTATGGAGCCCTTGTCATCCGAACAGCAGAGGCGAATAGAGTCTATGATCCTTTCTTCCATACATCAGGCGCGACCATTGCACCCGGCGCAAGAAGCGAGACAAAAGCTACGTCCCCGGAAATTCCTGGCATTAGTACTGGCTGCAGCCCTGATGATGGCCTTTGGTGTAGTGGCCAGCGCCGCCCGCAGCAACGACTGGGACATTGCCCTTATGGAATTTATGGGAATCGATAATGCAGATACCCTGCAGTGGTCCGACGGAACTGTGCAGATTCAGGCCTCCTCCGTATGCAGCGGAACAGATTATGCACAGGATCCGAAAGGAGAAATTCAGCCTTTGAAAATCGCAGCTACTTCCTCCATCGGAGACAAAAACGCCGCATATATCCGCCTGGATACCAACTATACTCTTCCGGAGAATTTCGATCCCGAACATGACTATATCCTGCCTGGGAATACATCAGTAAATGTATACGCGAAAAATCCTCAAAAATCTCCATCCATCACCACCTGCGGTACAATATTTACCAGCATGGTGGAAGACGGAAAACTATTTTTCCTGCTGTATATCTCCGACTGCCCGAAGATAAATAAAAGCTATGTTACTCTGGATTTTGAAGATCTCTATCTGTACCACGACAAATCGGATACTGACAACAGCGTTTCTGCCGAACCGGAGCTTCTTTACAAAGGCAGCTGGTCTTTGCACTGGAAATATGCTTACCGGTCCAACGTGAAACGAATCCGCCTGATGAAGCCTCTGCAGCTTGAAGGTGTCAAGTGCTGGCTCACCCAGGTGGAAGTTTCTCCTTTGGGCATCCGCCTGAAAGCATTTGTCAACCCGCTGCACCGGGTATCCGGGGCGGTCTGGATGGATATTGA
>JAEDOO010000009.1 GCA_016301965.1 Lachnospiraceae bacterium
CCGGTTTCATGTTAATATAATTAACGGTCACTGTCATGAATGGTGTGCCTGGCGCGGCTCCTTGGTCAAGCGGTTAAGACACCGCCCTTTCACGGCGGTAACATGGGTTCAAATCCCGTAGGAGTCATTCCCTTTCAGGGATACAGACATATGGACCTTTAGCTCAGTTGGTTAGAGCAACCGGCTCATAACCGGTCGGTCCCGGGTTCAAGTCCCTGAAGGTCCATTTTAATTTTATTTTCTGGCCCGGTGGCTCAGTTGGTTAGAGCGCCGCCCTGTCACGGCGGAGGTCATGGGTTCGAGCCCCATTCGGGTCGTTTCTTTACAATTTATATGCCGCAGTGGCGGAATAGGCAGACGCCCGGGACTTAAAATCCCGTGGGTAGTGATACCCGTGCCGGTTCGACCCCGGCCTGCGGCAGTGCTTTTTTCAAAGATGCAGATACCTTGTCGGTGTCTTTTTTTTATGCTTTGAAACAGAAAAAAGAGAGATATACAAGTATCCGGAGAAAATTCGTTTGCAAATAAGATTTTTCATCTGCGGATTGACCCTGTGAAGGGAACTGGGTATAATGAAAAAAACGAAAGAGGAGAGAAAAAATGAATAAACGAAATGATGCAATACGCGATGCCCGTACACTAGGCATTCCGAAGATGCTGCTTCTGGGATTACAGCACATGTTTGCCATGTTTGGCGCTACAGTTCTTGTTCCGATTCTGGTCAACGGTTACTTTAATGGGGAAGGTCTCTCTGTTCAGGTAACCTTGTTTTTTGCCGGTATCGGTACACTGTTTTTCCATTGCTGCACCAAGCTTAAAGTACCGGCCTTTCTGGGATCTTCCTTCGCCTATCTTGGCGGATTTTATACGGTATCCCAGTTAAATACCGGCATCTATGCTGACATGACCATGGGTGAGAAGCTTCCCTACGCCTGCGGTGGTATTGTGGTAGCGGGACTTATGTATCTGATCCTGGCACTGATCGTCAAACTGGTAGGCGTGAAACGGGTTATGCATTTCCTGCCGCCCATCGTTACAGGACCGATCATCATCTGTATCGGACTGAGCCTGGCACCTTCCGCTGTGAACAATGCTTCTACGAACTGGATTCTTGCCTTTGTGGCTCTGGCTGTAGTTGTTATCTTCAACATCTGGGGCAGGGGTATGATGAAGATCATCCCGATCCTTCTGGGCGTTGTGATCTCCTACGGTCTGGCTCTGGCGATGAACGCCATGGGCATGACAAACGCAGACGGAAGCGCTATTCTGGATTTTTCCGCCGCTGCTTCTGCAAGTTTTGTGGGAATGCCGGATTTTGTGATGTGCAAGTTTGATTTGACGGCTATTCTGGTCATGGCGCCTATCGCTCTGGCTTCCATGATGGAGCATGTGGGTGATATGAGTGCTATCTCTGCTACTGTCGGTGAGGATTTTATTGCGGATCCCGGTCTGCACCGTACCCTGGTGGGTGACGGTCTGGCCACATCCCTTTCCGCAATCTTTGGAGGACCGGCAAACACTACTTACGGCGAGAATACCGGTGTACTGGAGCTTAGCCGTGTACATGATCCGAGAGTTATCCGTCTGGCGGCTGTATTCGCGGTGATCTTAAGCTTTATCCCCAAGGTGGCTGATCTGATCGGCTCTATGCCCTCTGCTATCGTTGGCGGTATCAGCTTTATCCTTTACGGTATGATCTCTGCCATCGGTGTCAGAAATATTGTAGAAAACAAAGTAGATTTTACAAAATCCAGAAACCTGATCATCGCTGCAGTGATCCTGGTATGCGGTCTGGGATTCTCAAACGGTCTTACCTTCAACATCGGCGGAGCCAGCGTTACACTGACCAGTCTTGCCATCGCGGCTATTGCAGGTATTGTACTTAATGCGATCCTTCCCGGCAACGATTATGAGTTTGGCAAGAACCCGAAAGGTGATGTCAGCCGCGGCCTTGGTGTGAATCCGCAGAATTCCGATCTGGATGAGTAATGATAACAGCAAAAATCATATATACATGGGAGGATAAATTATGAACAGCAATGTAGTGGAACTGAAGCATCCGTTGATTCAGCACAAGATTTCCCGTTTAAGAGATAAAAATACCGGTACAGCGGAGTTTCGCTCACTGGTGGAAGAGATTGCGATGCTGATGGGCTATGAGGCACTGAAAGATCTGCCGCTGGAAGATATCGAGGTAGAGACACCCATTGAGAAGTGTATGACACCGGTGATTGCCGGTAAGAATTTTGCCATTGTGCCGATCCTTCGTGCCGGTCTTGGTATGGTCAGCGGTATTCAGGCTCTGGTGCCTACGGCAAAGATCGGCCATATCGGTCTGTATCGTGACGAAAAGACCCATGAGCCTCATGAGTATTACTGTAAGCTGCCAAGCCCCATAGAGGAGCGTCTGATCGTGGTTACCGATCCGATGCTGGCTACCGGTGGTTCTGCGGTGGCAGCGGTAAACTTTATCAAACAGCACGGTGGAAAGAAGATCAAATTTATGTCTATCATTGCCGCACCTCAGGGTATTGAGCGTCTGATGGAGGCACATCCGGATATTCAGTTGTATGTGGGGCACATTGACCGCGAACTGAACGAAAATGCGTATATCTGTCCTGGCCTTGGTGACGCGGGCGATCGAATTTTCGGTACGAAATAAAGAGGTGTAAAGGGGGACGGCTTGCTGCAGTCTGGCGGCCGTCTGGTATATGTGTAAACCTCGGGCTCCTACTGCGCTCGCTCCGAGCCTGTAGTCTCGGAGTCGTGCTCGTTAAAGTCGCGCGAGGTTTACACATATACCAGGCGACCGCCAGACTGCAGCAAGCCTGTTTTATAATAGAAATAAGGAGACATGAAAAAACATGAGATTTCCTGAATTTTTAAAGGAAAATGGAACGATTGGCTTTGTAGCGCCATCTTTTGGATGTAACATCGAACCTTACAGAACAGCTTTTGATCATGCGCAGGAAAAATTTAAGGCCTTAGGGCATACGTTGGTACTGGGACCAAATTGTTATGAGGGTAAGGGGATCGGTATCAGTAATACACCTGCGGCCTGCGGTAAAGAGCTGACGGAGGGATATCTTTCTCCGGAAAGTGATGTGCTGATCTCCTGCGGCGGCGGAGAACTGATGTGTGAGATCCTGGATGAGGTGGATTTTGACAGTATAAAGGCTGCAAAGCCCAAGTGGTATATGGGCTATTCGGATAACACCAATATGACGTTTCTTCTGGCTACGCTGTGCGATACGGCATCTATCTATGGCCCCTGCGCGGCTGCCTTTGGCATGGAACCGTGGCATGCGTGCATCCAGGACGCTTATCAGATGCTGACAGGGAAGCTTTTTGAGGTGAAAGGGTATCCGTTATGGGAAAAGGAATCTCTGAAAGATGAAGAACATCCGCTGGAACCCATCAATGCCACAGAACCGCGAAAGATCCGCTGCTTTCCGGAGAACAAGAAAAGTGCTTTTTCCGGACGGCTCATCGGCGGATGTATGGATTGTCTTGTGAATCTTCTGGGAACCTGTTATGATAATGTGGAAGCGTTTAATGAGCGCTATAGTGAGGAAGGCATTGTGTGGTTTCTGGAAGCCTGTGATCTGAATGTGATGGGCATACGCCGGGCAATCTGGCAGATGAAGCATGCAGGCTGGTTTTCTCATGTTAAGGGATTTCTGATCGGACGGCCTCTGTGCCATGGTCAGGAGCTTTTGGGACTGGATCAGTACAGGGCAGTGACAGATCTTTTGCAGGAATACGATGTGCCGGTGCTGATGGATCTGGATATCGGGCATATTGCGCCCATGATGCCGCTGATCTGCGGAAGCCACGTGGAGGTGCGCCTGGAAGGTCAGGATCTGAGTATAAGAATGGAATGCCGCTGAGGCAGGAAGTGAGGTGTCAGTATGAATTTTCAGGAGTATGATAAAGCGAATAAAATGGGGATAAAAAATTATCGGCAGAAGCTTGGACGGGGCGAGTATCCGTATCTGCCGGTGCTGGACCATATCACCCGTTATACCAGCGTTAAGCGTGAGATCTATCTCGGACTGATGGATATACCGCTGGAGCTGGTGGTGGGTACGGTTACGGAGGGACGCTCCAATGCCTTTGCGTCCAATTTCATGCCTCTTCTGGACAATGAGTCGGAGTTTGCCATGAAGTGGGATTCCTTGTGCGACTGGCATCTGAATGAGGGTATCCACGATCCCATCAAAGTGTATGAGTTTATGGACCGTTTCTATGTGCAGGAAGGAAATAAACGGGTCAGTGTTCTTAAATATTTTGACGCTGTCAGTGTTTCTGCCAATGTTTATCGTATTGTTCCCGAATACCGGGAGGATGATGAGCAGATCCGGATCTATTATGAATTTATGAAGTTCTTTGATCTGACCGGACTGAATGTGATCTGGTTCAGTAAAGAAGGATCTTACCGCGCGTTGATCAGGGAAACAGGAAACTCAGATACGGAGCACTGGTCTGAGGATGAGATCCTGACACTGCGATCTTTGTATAATCGCACGGATCTGGCCATCGCTGAGAAAAAGCAGAGAGAAAAGATCAATGTTTCCGATGCTATGCTGCGTCTGATCCAGATCTATGATTATGAATCCCTGTGTGAGGATTCCGCGGAGCTGCTGAAGGAAAAGCTCAACAAAGCCTGGGAAGAAATGCTGGTGCTTAAAGAACCGGAGACTATCGATCTGAAGCTGGATCCTGTGGAAGAAAACACAAGTGCTGTAAAACAGGTGATGAAAATCCTGAATCCGGACAGAACGAGATATGTAGTGGGTTTTGTACATGATAAGAATCCGCAGAGTTCCGGCTGGACCAATGCTCATGAGCTGGGAAAGGCCCATCTGGAAAACAAATATCCCGATCTTACGACCCACAGTTATATGGATGCGCTGGCAGATGGAGATGGTGAAGAGGTGATTCGCCAGGCTGTGTCGGATGGCTGCAATGTGATTTTTACAACTTCGCCAAAGCTTCTGGATGCCAGCGTCAAGGTGGCTCTGGACTGTCCCCAGGTGAGGATTCTGAACTGCTCACTAAATACGTCTTATAAAACAGTGCGGACCTACTATGGACGTATGTACGAAGCCAAGTTCCTGGCTGGTCTGGTGGCAGGAGCTATGAGTCCGGACGGAAAGATCGCCTATGTGGCAGATTATCCGCTGTATGGCATGATCTCCAACATCAACGCCTTTGCCCTGGGTGTGCAGATGACCAATCCCCGGGCCCGGGTGAAGCTGATCTGGTCGAAACTGAAAAACGGTGTGGACTGGGAAAAAGAGCTGGAGGGTATTTCTGTGATATCCCAGCAGGAGATGACCTGTTCCAACAGCCGTTTCAAGGATTTTGGTTTGTGTCTTCTGGAGGACGGAGAGCGCAAAGGACTGGCGATTCCTGTATGGGACTGGGGAAAATATTACGAGAAGATTTTTGAGAATATTCGTCATGGCATATGGAAGAGCGAAGAGGAATCCCGGGCGCTGAATTACTGGTGGGGACTTTCCGCCGGTGTAGTGGATACGATCCTGTCTCTGAACGTACCGGAAGGTGTGAAGAAGCTGGTGCTGCAGATGGGTGAGAATATCAAGCGCGGAGATTTTAAACCCTTCTCCGGTATTCTGAAGGCGCAGGACGGTGTGGAGATCACGCACCATGAACATACACTGATCGCACCGAAGGATATCATGACCATGGACTGGCTGCTGGAGAATGTGGACGGACGTATTCCGCAGATGAGCGAGTTTATGGAAGAGGCAAAAGAGGTTGTGCGTGTGCAGGGCGTAACGGGAGTAGAGGATGAAGATACTGGTAATAGCTGATGAGGTTTCCAAGGCGTACTATGACTATTTTGACAAGGCGCTTCTTGAAGATATCGATCTGATCTTGTCCTGCGGTGATCTGCCGCCGGAATACCTGTCTTTTCTTGTGACATTTGCCCATTGTCCGCTTTTGTATGTGCGGGGCAATCACGATGTCAAGTATGAGAAAAGGCCGCCGGAAGGCTGCATCTGTATTGATGATGATATTTATGAGTATGAGGGTATACGGATTCTGGGCCTTGGAGGGTCCATGCGCTATATCCCCGGCGTAGATTGCCAGTTTACTTCTCTGGAAATGAAAAAGAGGATCCGTAAACTCTGGCTGAAGCTGAAGTGGAAAAAGGGGTTTGATATTCTACTGACCCATGCCCCGGCAGCGGGGATCAATGATGGCCAGGATCAGCCCCATAAGGGCTTTGAGGAATTTGTGCAGCTGATGGATCGTTATTCCCCGAAATATATGATCCACGGTCATGTGCATATGTCCTACAATTATCGTCAGCCCAGACTGACAAAGTATGGGCCGACGCTGGTGATCAACGGATATGAGACATATATGCTGGAGTATGACAAACTCTGGGACAGCCAGATGGGTAACAAACTCCAGAAAGAAGTAGAATCAGCTAAGAAAATAGCTGACAGCCAAAAGAGAACCGACCACAAATAAGAGCTCGGAGGAGTCCTTCATATCGACACGGAAATAGAGCGCATAGTCGGGATCCAGAGTCACATCGGCAACACGATGTCCCAATCGGTCAATGTGTATGGTGTTTTCCGGTTTGTAATATTGTACATCCCAGCGACCGGACATCATATGCATTTCGATTACGGCCTTGTGCTCTTTCACATGATAAGTACCTCTGTTCCCGGTCACATCGGAAAATACAAAGCTGTCACCAAATACAGAAGAATAGCGTACTTTGAGCATCTGGGTGTCTCCTGAGGGATCTGTGATTGCCGGCGCAAAGGAACGTCCCGGATTTTCAGTGCGAAGTATGAGAGTGCCGTCAGCGTCCGCGATCACAAAGCAGCCGGGCTTATTGGCATCGGGCAGATACATGGAAAACTGCATAGTGGTTACCTCCATAGAGTGAATGAACAGACAGGCTGTTCGGATATGCCTATGGTACGGTCAGTTGAAGATAAAGTCAAGAAAAGAAAGTATAAACGGGCAGCGAATGCGATAAGAGCATTTGCTGCCCGTTTATTACTCTACCTATGACAAAAAACGATGAGAAATATTCCAAAAAGGAAGATATCCCCTGTACTTTTTGTCGAAATATGATAAAATATTAACGTAAAAGATATTTTTTCGGGGGGAAAGATATGGAACTAAAACAGCTGCAGTATTTTGTGGTCAGTGTGGATATGGGAAGTTTTCAGAACGCTGCCAAAATGCTGTATACGACGCAGCCGCATGTAAGCAAAACGGTGAAGGCGTTGGAAGAAGAACTACATCTGAAACTTCTTAACCGTGAGGCCCGCGGTGTAAAAATGACCAACGAAGGGAAAAAAGTATACGATTATGCCTCACTGATTCTCAAAAACACGGAACAGATCAGTCGGATCAATGAGGAAAATCAAGTGAGCCGTCTGTGTGTATCTACGATGCCCGGAGCCCGGATCGCTGAGCTGTGCGCGGAATTTTATGACGAGCAGAAGGATACGCGTCTTCAGTTTTCCATAAAGCAGGGAAGCCTTGAACAGATCATGGGATTTCTGCATAAGCATATTGTGGAGTTCGGTTTTGTGTATGTCTCTGAACATCAGCTGTCGGCATTGTACCAGACGCTGGAGTATAAGCGTCTGGAGTTTGTGCCTTTGCATACGGTGAAGATGGATTTGATGGTGGGAACAAGGCATCCCTTGTTTCAGAGGACCTCGGTGGATGATGGTGAATTAAAAAATCTGCAGTTTGTACAGTATGATGAAGAGTATTTTTCGCTGATTCATCATTTGGGGCATATCAATGATTCTATTCATCGGTTTGGAAAGATCGATCATATTGTAACGACGAACAGTGATGCGGCACTTATGCAGATGGTGCTTCGCAGTGGCCTCTGTCATCTGGGGTGTTCTCGCCTGGAAGCGGCAGAAATGAATCCGATGATTCGTTACATTCCCATTGAAAACACGGAAAATGATGTGCATTTTGGGTATATCAAGCGACAGAGAGATGGAATCAGCCCGATTAGTATGGAGCTGATCAACTATATAAAAGAGAACCTGTAAATAGTTTGAGGATACAGGGAGGCTGCTGCAGACGGTCAGTCTGCAGCAGCCTCCCTTAATTTGGTCATCTACAGTAGAAATAATATTTATTAAACGACACAACGTTGAAAAAAGAGGTGTAAAATAGTATAGTAAAATAAATGAGACAACACAGAAGACGATCGCATGGAGGCAGCAATGGAAACAAAAAAGATGGATCGGAGAGTAAGAAAAACAAGGAAGCAGCTGCGGGACGGACTGGCCCGGCTGATGGAGAAAAAAAGTATACGGGATATCAAAGTAAAGGAACTTGTGGAGGAGGTTGATATTAACCGTTCCACTTTTTATCTGCATTATGCGGATATTTACGATATGCTTTGCAAAATTGAAGAAGAACTGATCCAGGAGATCGAAGAGGCACTGCAGCAGTATCCTCTGGGGGATGAACATAAGTCCAGGAAATTTCTCTGCCGTATGTTTGAGATCATGACAGAAAATCGTGAGATATACAAAGCTTTATGTGGACAGAATGGAGATACTAATTTTGTGGTACGTCTTGAAAATCTGGTGGCAGCGGAAGCTCTGCGTTCTCTGGCACCGTTGTTTCGGCAGATGTCAAAACGGGAGCTCAGCTTTCTTTATGCCTATTGTCTGAACGGATGTGTGGGTATAGTAAAAATGTGGCTTATCTATGATGGAAAAGAAACACCGGAAGAAATGGCCGGGATTCTGGTACGGATGGTAGCCAATTGCCTGAGAGAATATCATACCGATCCAAAGGGACAAGCTACTTCATAAAAGTTTTAGAAAAATAACAGGATTGGGCTATAGCATTTTTTCCAGTATTGATTACAATGAGAGGTAGAGTCAGTAGAAAAGAAAGGTACTATCATGGGTAAAGTAATAGGTATAGATCTGGGAACAACAAACAGCTGTGTAGCTGTTATGGAGGGCGGAAAGCCGGTGGTTATTCCCAATGCGGAAGGAGGAAGAACTACACCTTCCGTAGTGGCATTTACCAAAAATGGTGAGCGTCTGGTAGGAGACAGCGCCCGCAGACAGATGACCGTGAATCCGCAGCGAACGATAACCTCCATCAAACGGCATATGGGCAGTGATTTCCGGGTGATGCTGGACGGCAGAAGATATATGCCCCAGGAGATATCTGCCTTTATTTTAATGAAGTTGAAGCAGGACGCAGAGAGCTTTCTCGGAGAAAGTGTCACAGAAGCGGTGATCACAGTGCCGGCTTATTTTAATGATGCGCAGCGTCAGGCCACAAAGGATGCCGGGCGCATTGCCGGTCTAAAGGTGCAAAGGATCATCAATGAGCCAACGGCAGCAGCTTTGGCTTACGGACTGGATCATGGAAGTCCACAGAAGATTCTGGTATATGATCTGGGCGGCGGAACATTTGATGTGTCTATTATCGAAATAGGAGACAGCCTGATCGAGGTGTTGTCTACTGCAGGGGATAACCATCTGGGTGGGGACGATTTTGATCAGAGAATCGTAGATTGGATGATCAGAGAGTTTAAACGACAGACTCGTTATGATCTCAGCAAGGATCCTACAGCTTTACAAAGGATAAGGGAAGAGGCAGAAAATGCCAAAAAGGCGCTGTCTTCCGCATCTACCGTAAACATAAACATCCCTTTTATTGCATCGGATAAGGGGACACCACTTCATCTGGAGATGGAGCTTTCGAGAAATACCTTTAATGAGCTGATACGGGATCTGGTAGATCGCACAGCAGCTCCGGTAGAGCAGGCATTGCAGGATGCAGGGCTTAGGTCAGCAGATCTGGGGATGGTCCTTTTGGTGGGCGGTTCCACAAGGATCCCCGCTGTACAGGAAAAGGTCAGACGGCTTCTTGGCAAAGAGCCGTCCCGGGGATTAAATCCCGATGAATGTGTAGCACTGGGAGCTTGCATCCAGGGCGGAAAACTTGGCGGAAATCTTCCTTCCTCCAGCGTGGCTAACGATATTATTTTGATGGATGTCACGCCGCTGTCTTTGTCTATTGAGACGGTGGGCGGCGTGGCTACACGGCTGATCGATCGAAATACGACGATTCCCACAAGAAAAAGTCAGATATTTACCACGGCTGCCAATTTTCAGACCTCTGTGGATATTAAGGTACTTCAGGGAGAACGTCATTTTGCCAGAGACAATAAGCTGATCGGCAATTTCCGGTTAACCGGAATCAAACGTGCAAGGGCCGGTGTGCCTCAGATCGAGGTGACCTTCGATATTGATGTGAATGGCATCGTAAAGGTGTCAGCCACAGATCTTGGTACAGGAAAAGCTCAGGAAATTACCATAACCTCCAGCTCCAATATGTCGGAAGAGGAGATACAGGATGCCATTCGCAACGCGGCGAAGTTTGCATCTGAAGATCAGGCAATCAAGGATGCTGTGACTTTGCATAATGAGGCAGAGGTGCTGTACTACCGTGCAGAAGCGGCGTTGAAAGAGAATAAAAAAGGATTGGATGGCGCTACAAAAAGTCAGATCAAAAAAGATATGGCTGCACTGAAACGATTGACCCATGCGGCAAAGCCGGAGCGGATGACACCTCAGCTTACCCAGGAGCTTGTCAAAGCAAAAGAAGCGCTGGAACATTCGGCCGCAGGAATCTTGCAGGAAGGAAAAGCATAAGATGAACATCTGTTTATTTGGGGCGGCCAGTGCCCTCATCGATACAGACTACATGAAAGCAGTGGAAGAACTGGGAGAAATGATGGCAAAGAAAGGCCACACCATGATCTATGGCGGTGGAGCCACAGGACTGATGGGGGCAGCAGCCCGCGGCATGTCCCGGGTACCGGGTCGAAAGATCATCGGTATTGCACCGAAGTTTTTCAATACAGAAGGCATACTGTACAAACAGTGCAGTGAAATGATCTTTACAGAGACCATGCGGGAAAGAAAAGCTCTGATGGAAGAAAAAGCTGATGTTTTTCTGATGGTCCCCGGCGGCACCGGCACCTTTGAAGAGTTTTTCGAGGTGCTGACACTGAACCAGCTGGGGCAGATGCATAAGCCGATAGCCGTATATAATATCAATGGTTATTTTAATGATCTGTATGAGCTTCTGGAACATATGGTGAAGACGGGTTTTACCCAGCGTGAAGTTCTGCAAATGTTTAATTTTTATGAAAATGCTGAAGAAATGCTAAGCGACTTAGAGAAAAGAGCATAAACGTGGATGGCTGAAGTGCCTGCGGTGAATTGACGCCCCCAGGTATATATGTAAACATCGCGCGACTTTAACGAGCACGACTCCGAGACTACAGGCTCGGAGCGAGCGCAGTAGGAGCCCGAGGTTTACATATATACCTGGGGGCGTCAATTCGCCGCAGGCACTTCGCCTCACTACACCAGACAGAACATGACCAAGGCTGGTATGGTGACCAGGGAACAGAGGGTACTGATGAATACTGTGCGTGCTGCCAGCGATTCGTCATTGTTGTAGTTTGTGGCAAACAGCACGGAATTGCTGGCACAGGGCATAATGGTCAGGATAAAGACAACACCAAGAAGGACAGGTTCTTTTATGACCAGAGCAAGCAGCGGGAAAATAATCAGCGGAAAGATCAGCTGACGCACCGCCAGGAATGGATATACATGGCGATCCGTAAATACTGTACGGATATCCAACAGAGCCAGTGCGGCACCCGTCAGCATCATGGCCATGGGTGAAGTGATGGCACCCACGGAGGAGATCACACCGGTGAGAACATCGGGAAGTTTCAGACCGGAGAGATAAACGATGATGGTAAATACGGAAAGAATAGTACCCGGAGAAATCACATTTTTGAGATTCGGTTTGGAAGTTTTGCCAGTACCTATATTCAGCATCACGGGACCATAACCAAAAGCTGCCAGATTGAAGCAGATGTTAAAGATGGCGGCATAAAGAACACCTTCACCGCCATAGATGGCATTGATCAGAGGAATGCCCATAAAACCTATGTTTTCAAATACTGCCATAAACATATAGAGACCGTGACTTTGACGGGGGAGACGCAGGAGTTTGCAGATCAGCCAGCCGATAAAGGGCATAATGATATAGTATACGATGGCAATAGCAAAGGTAAAAGCAACCAGGGTATAGTTTCGTTCACCGGTCTGCTGGAGTACGGAGCTTAGTACGAGGCAGGGGGTGGTGACGGTTAAGCACAGTTTTGTCATTTTCTGGTTGGTGTGGCGGTCGAAGATGCCCCATTTGCAGAGAAAATAGCCGAGGAACAGCATGAGGAAGAGCTGGATCAGCTGGGTGATGATGACGGTGATGTTCATATAAGTACTCCTTTTTCTTGGGTGGAATTTAGATGTATTAGGACGGACGGGATAACCGACCTCCGGCAAAGTGGTATATATATAAACTTCACGCTCCTACTGCGCTCGCTCCGAGCCTGTAGTCTCGGAGTCGTGCTCGTTAAAGTCGCTGAAAGTTTATATATATACCGCTTTGCCGGAGGTCGGTTATCCCTGTTTTGGTGTTTGGGATGCCCTTTTTTAATGGGATGAAAAAGGCGTTCTTATTATAGAGGGATTGGCAGGAGGAATGCAAGTGGTTTGATGAGATGAAATGGATTTTTCTGGGAAAGTGTGGTATAGTTTGGGCAGTATGATATAGGGAAGGTATGGATGATGATCAGAACGGATGGGATTATTTTTGATCTGGATGGTACGTTGTGGGATGCGACGGTGGCTTTTTATGATTCCTGGAGGGAGTATCTGACGGGACAGGGGGTGGCGTTTTGCCATAGTCTGGAGGATGTGAAGGCTTGTATGGGGCTGCCGATGACGGAGTTTTTTGCGCGGTTGTATCCGGATATGCCAAGGGAGCGTCAGGATGTGCTGCGGGAGGGGGTTATGGCATACGAGAACCGGTATATGGAGCGGGTTGGTGGTGTTCTGTATCCGAAGCTTAAGGAGACACTGGAAGTGTTGGCGGCGAAGGTTCCGTTGATGATCGTCAGTAATTGCCAGGATGGATATATTGAAGCGTTTTTCAGAGCCCATGACACGGGGCGGTATTTTACGGACTGGGAGAGTTTTGGAAGGACGGGGCTGTTAAAGGCAGATAATATTTCGCTGGTGGTTGAGAGAAATCATCTGAAATATCCAGTGTATGTGGGAGATGTGCAAGGGGATGCAGATGCCTCTCATGCGGCGGGGGTGCCGATCATTTACGCAGCCTATGGCTTTGGTGAAATCGTGGATGCGGAAGAAAGAATCGACAGATTTGAGGAGCTGATTAAAGTGGTGACACGTAACTGTTCAGAACAGACCGTGTGAAGGTACTGAACAGGTACGGTGACACAATAAAACGGAAGCTTCAGATGGACGAGTGAGGCTTCCGTTATCAAATAGTCTGTTTTATGGAAATGCGGCAGGGGGAAGAATATAGGATAGAGAAACCTGCCGCATACAAAGCTTTTCAACAGTGTTAATATAGCATGAATCAGAAAAAAACAAAAATACATATATGATTATAATAAACATACCTTTAGAGTATGGAAGAGAGGAGCAGCAGATGGATATACGGTCAATACAGTATTTTCTTGAGGTGGCCCGGGAATGCAATATTACCAGAGCGGCGGAGAATCTGCACATGGCGCAGCCGCCCTTGAGCCGCCAGATGCACCAGCTGGAGGAAGAACTGGGGGTAGAGCTTTTTGACAGGAGCAAAAAGAGGCTGAAGCTGACAGAGGAGGGCGAGCTGTTGAAGCACCGGGGCGAAGAAATCGTGGCCCTGATGGAGAAAGCTAAGGAAGAGGTTAGTGATCTGAAAAGTGGTATCAGTGGTACGCTGTATATTGGCACAGTGGAGGGGCGTGGCCCTCAGCTTTTATCTCAGTGGATCTCTGCGTTTCACAAGGAATATCCCCATGTACATTACGAGTTATGGAACGGCAGTACCGATGATGTGGTAGAACGGATGCAGAAAGGTCTTCTGGATCTGGCGCTGATTGCAGAACCTTTTGATCATGAGCGGCTGGCCTACTGTGATGTGGAGACCGCACCTTGGGTGGCTATGATTCCCAGTGATCATCCGCTGGCAAAGAGGGAAGGTAATACAGTGCCTTTGCAGGCGCTATTTACGGAAACCTTGATTTTGCCGTCTCGAAAATCCCGGGTGCGGGAGATTGAGAGCTGGTTTGCCGGATATGATGGGGAACTGGATATTATTTGTGAAATGAGCAGCTTTTTGAATGCCAGAGAGCTGACTCGTCAAGGTGTGGGAATTGCCATATTTCCGAAGGTGGATGATCGGTATGCGCCTAAGGGAATTGTGGAAAAAGAGATCGTTGATCCCGTCAAAACGGTGGCGTATAAGCTGGTCTGGGACAGTCAGAAAGAGCTTACTGTATTGGCCCGTCGGTTCGTGGAGCAGGTAAAGCGCTGCCTGCAGGGAGAATAAAAAGAAAATGCGTTTTCCTATTGACTTAGTGAGGGAAACGTGGTAGTTTAATCCTAGTAAACATATGGGAATAGTGGAAAGAGTAAACGACTAAGGAGGACTACCATGAATTATATATATGCTGATCATGCGGCAACAACAGCTACCAGCTCTGCGGCCAGAGATGCCATGATAGACTGTATGGAGAACTATTTCGGCAATCCGTCAAGTCTGCATACCCCTGGCCAGAAGGCGGCGGAAAAATTATGGGAAAGCCGCGAGATCATGGCAAAATACCTGCATGCGAAACCGGAAGAGATCTACTTTACTTCCGGAGGCAGCGAGGCGGATAATCAGGCACTTCTGACGGCTGCCATGATCGGAAAGAAAAAAGGGAAAAAACACATTATTTCCACGGCATTTGAACATCATGCTGTGCTGCACAGTCTGAGAAGACTGGAAAAAGAAGGCTTTGAGGTGACACTTCTACCCGTGCATGAAAACGGTATTGTCCGTCTTGATGAGCTCAAAGCGGCCGTTAGAGACGATACGATCTGTGTATCCATCATGTATGCCAATAACGAGATCGGAACCATACAGCCCATCGCTGAGATCGGCGCATTCTGCAGGGAAAAAGGTATTCTGTTTCATACGGATGCTGTGCAGGCAGCGGGACGTCTGGATATTGATGTCGTAAAGGAGAATATTGATTTTCTGGCCTTATCGGCACATAAATTTTATGGTCCCCGGGGTGTAGGTGTGCTGTATTGCCGGAAAGGTATACCGCTGACCAATCTCATTGAAGGCGGAGCTCAGGAACGGGGAAAACGTGCCGGTACAGAAAACCTGCCGGCTATTGCGGGAATGGCAGCGGCTTTTAAAGAAGCCTGTGAAAACAGAGAAAAGGATAATGCGTATGTGGCCGGTTTGCGGGATCAGCTGATCCAGGGACTTTCAGAGATTCCCCATGGAAGATTAAACGGTGACCGCATACAGCGCGTGCCAGGCACCGTAAATTTCTGCTTTGAGGGTATTGAAGGCGAATCCCTTTTGCTTCTTCTGGACATGAGAGGTATCGGCGCATCCTCCGGATCTGCCTGCACTTCCGGATCCCTGGATCCCAGCCATGTGCTGCTGGCCCTGGGACTGCCCCACGAGGTGGCGCATGGTTCCCTTCGTCTGTCCATCGGCGCAGAGAACACACCGGAAGAAATGGAATATATTGTAAATAATGTCAAAGAGGTCGTTGCCTATCTGCGAAGCATGTCTCCGGTATGGGAAGACCTGGAAAAAGGAAATAAACCACATCTGATCTGAGGAGGAAGAATACATGTTATACAGTGAAAAAGTTATGGATCATTTTCAGCATCCAAGAAATGTAGGAAAAATCGAGGACGCGGACGGCATCGGCGAGGTAGGAAATGCAAAATGCGGTGATATCATGAAAATGTACATCAAGGTAGATGAAAATGAGATCATCACCGATGTCAAATTCAACACTTTTGGCTGTGGCTCCGCTATCGCCACCAGTTCCATGGCCACAGAGATGATCAAAGGGAAATCCATCAAAGAGGCTTTGGCAATCTCTAACAAGGCCGTGGTAGAGGCTCTCGACGGACTGCCCACCAACAAGATCCACTGTTCCGTACTGGCAGAAGAGGCAGTTAAAGCCGCCGTAGAAGACTACTACAAGAGAAAAGGATTGCCCATTCCGGAAGACCTTTAATTGTACCCAGGGAGCTTGTCCCCGGAGAGATATATAATCCCCCCGAAATCGCTTTAAAACGGTTTGCGATTTCGGGGGGATTATATATATCTCCGGGGACAAGCTCCCGTCCGTCCTCTACCAGGCATCCGCCCCTCCATCTAATCCTGCAGCGTATGATCCTCCAACTCCATAAAATAAAAGGAAAGCTGCAGCTGAAGCCGCTCTTTCGGATTTTCCAGATTAAGGTTGGTAATCTTGCAAATCCGCTCCAGGCGATAGGAGAGGGTGCTTCGGTGGATGTACAGCTTTTTTGAAGTCTGCAGTACATTTCGCTCCAGTTCAAGAAAGACTTTCAGTGTTTGAAACAGCTCTGTATTATTTTGCTGATCGTATTCCTTTAACAATGCCAACTCCGGAGAGTGCAAAAGCTTTGGCGAAAAGTTTTCCGCGGCTTTCTGGTAAAGAAATTCCAGGCGAAGATCGTCAAAACGGAAGCACCAGCTGGTACTATCACTTTGAGCTCCCAGATTCAGTGCCGTGACAGCCTGATCGTGTCCCTGGGGCAGGAGAAGAAAATCCCGTATCTCCGTGCTGACACCCATGATCATCAGACTTTCCCGCAAAAGAATAGCCAGACTGCTGAGAACGTTGGAAATGCTGGTGTGGGAGTAGGTCAGGTTCACAATAGCAGATATACCGTTTTTGTAAACGAAGGCGCAGCTGCCGGATACCTGCGTTTCTATATGGCCTATAGCTGCGGCAGAGGACATCATGCGGACATCCTGCTGTTTGGCCTCCAGGCGAAGACAGAGATAGCTGTCGCTGCGTTTCCAGTCCAGAAGCTGCATGATCTTATAGGTCGCAGTGGTATCAGAAAGCTTTCCGGAAAGAAAGTCAATAAAAAAGTGTTTTAAATTATTGTCCTGATTAAACTGCACCAGGCGGCGATTTCTCAGTGCCAGAACAATCAGATTTGCCAGATGTTCAATTGCTGTTGACTGTCCGGGACGTATGGGGGATTCCATTTCGTTAACACAGATTCTGCCTTCGTAACGTCCGTTCTGCCAGATGTTTATATACAGAATGGGATAGCCTCGCTGTTCTGCAGAATATATACAGGGTCCTGTGGTAGTAAGTGTGTGTAGATATTCATAATCCACACGAAAATCGTTGATCTGACTCAGGGACAGCATGGGTTGGCCAGTCTGAGGATTCTGCTCCCACACGGCCATTCCGGGAAGGTGATGGGAATATGCCAGAATATTGAAGGCTGTGTCATGTACGAAAATAGGATTCTGAAAAATGGGACGGCTGATTTTTAACATGCAGTCCAGAGGATTATCAGTTTCCAGGGCATTGTGAAGAGCGATATTCCATTTCCGGTATTTCTCAAAAATGTCCTGCGTCTGCCCAAAAAGCTCCAGTGAATCGTTCTGCTCTTCTATAAAAAGTCCACAACATTCAGCCGGAAACTGAGAGAAATCTGCTTTTCCGGACACTAGAAATGCTGCTTTTTGCAGCACCGGGGAGAGCAAAGAAACATCTTCGGCAGATAAAACATACAAATACTGCGGAGAAATTGGGTGATTTGGATGAAAAAGTCTAACATCTTCAAGAGAAAATGATAAATTTATGTTATATAGAATTATATTATGGTATTTGTCTGATAAATTATCTTCGATAATCTGCATAGAAAGAGGAAAAGCAATCATAATCGTACCTCCGGTAAAATAACTAATAGCAGTGTATCATAATTTGCCCCACTTGTGAATAATGCCAAATATATTTGTGCAAAAAGTAGGAACTTTATTCAAAAGTATAACGGAGTTTGACGTATTTACATAGGGACTATAGAAAAATATAATAAATACATCAAGGGCTTTTGCGAGAAAACTGTATAATAATTCCAAAAAAAGTAAGGAGGATGGGATGTCATGTTAACAGCAGTAGAAAATTTTCGTGAAATATTAAAGAAAGATGGAAAACCCGACAGACTGCTTAAGCAGTATGAAGGATGTGCTTTTTTCCCGCCCAATCCGGCTTCTACGTATATCCGTGGTAACCGCCATCCGGGAATGGATCCGCTGAAAGACCGTTTCGGAACAGAGATTCTCTGGCCGGCGGGACAGGTAGCTGCAATGCCGCACGTTACAGCAGATAATAAGGTGATCAGTGATATCACAGAGTGGAGAGATCAGCTGGTTATGCCGGATCTTGAGGCAAACTGCTCCGATCCTGCATTATGGGAGCCATTTATTCAGAAAGCTGAAGAGATTCGTGCCAGAGGAGAGCTGGTTATGGCTTTCATGCCTACAGGTGTGTTTGAGAGACTGCATTTCCTCATGGGCTTTGAAGATATGCTGATGAATTTCCTTCTGGAGCCGGAAGATATGATGGATCTTTGCAATGCTATCGGAGAGTATCGTTATCAGTATATGAAACTGATTGTAGACAATATCAAACCGGACATCATGCTTTCCCATGATGACTGGGGATCCAAGCAGTCCCTGTTTGTCAGCCCGGATACCTGGCGTGAGTTCATCAAACCGCAGTATGTAAAGACATATGGCTATATGAAAGAGAGAGGTATCGTGATCATGCATCATGCCGATTCCTTTATGGAGCCTATCGTGGAGGATATGGTGGAGCTGGGTATCGATATCTGGCAGGGTGTACTTCCGGAAAATGATATTCCGAAGCTGCAGAAACAGCTGGATGGACGTATGGTTTTGATGGGTGGTATTGATGCTTCCAAAGTAGACCGTGAGGATTCAACAGAGGAAGAGATCCGCAAAGAAGTAAGACGTGCCTGCGAAGCCTATGGACCGGGCGGACATTTTATTCCGTGCATTACCTACGGCGCTCCGGGTTGTCTGTTCCCCCAGGCAGATCCGATTATCAACGACGAGATTGAAAAATACAACAAGGAAGTATACGGAATCTGACAGGAATGCGAATTATCCCCCGGAAAAGCGGTAAGCTTTTTCGGGGAATTTTTTAAAATCAGAATATGATGAATCGGCCAGAGAGGAGAAAAAAAGAAATGGAACGTAAATATAAAAATCTCTGTAAACCCATTAAAATAGGCAATGTTACTTTCCGAAACAGAATGTTTTCCGCCCCCATGAGCGGAGCGGAGATCACTCCGGAATGTACAATAGGTCCAAAATCCACGGCATTTTATGAGCTCAGAGCCAAAGGCGGAGCAGCAGCGGTAACGGTCAGTGAGCTGATGGTGCATCCGCCCACAGATGCTTCTCATGCCTTTCATCTGAATACGCAGACCGTGGGATCCGTAGCCAGCTTTACCTACACAGCGGATGCGATCAAACGGCATGGCGCTGTACCTAGCGTGGAATTTTCCCATTCCGGCCAGTATGCCGGCACCTATCTTCTGGATAAAAACAAAAAAGACTCTATGGTTCAGTATGGCCCAAGTGAGGGAACCCGTCCGGATGGCATTCCGGTAAAGGCATTGACCAGAGAACAGATCAGGGATATCGTGCAGGCCTATTATGAAAATGCAAAGCTCGCCAAGCTGTGCGGCTTTGAGATGATCATGGTGCATGGCGGCCATGGCTGGCTGATCAATCAGTTTTTATCCCCATATTTTAATCATCGTACGGACGAGTACGGCGGAAGCCTGGAAAATAGAGTGCGGCTGGCCAGAGAGGTGCTGACGGCAGTCCGCGAGGCTGTCGGCCCGGGATTCCCCATTGAATTTCGTATGAGCGGATCTGAACTGTTTGAAGGCGGTTATGGCCTGGATGAGGGCGTGCGCATCGCTCAGGCGGTGGAGGATCTGGTAGATCTGATCCATGTATCGGCAGGTTCCTATAAATTTGGTTTTTCCGTTACGCATCCGTCCATGTTTCGTGAGCATGGCTGCAATGTTTATCTGGCTGAAGAGATCAAAAAACATGTATCCAAGCCGGTAGCCACCATCGGTGCGTTAAATGATCCGGCCATGATGGATGAGCTGATTGGTTCCGGTAAAGTGGATGTTGTTGTTATGGGACGTGCATTACTGGCGGATCCGTTCCTTCCGGAAAAAGTCATGACCAATCGTGAAGACGAGATCGTGAAATGTCTGCGCTGCTTCGTCTGCATGGCAGAGCGTGGTGCAACACAGACTCGCCGTTGTTCCGTCAATCCCCTGATCGGAAGAGAGTGGGAAGGCGGCATGGATCTTCAGCCGGCAAGAAAGAAGAAAAAAGTACTGATCGTCGGCGGCGGTGTGGCTGGTCTGGAAGCTGCGGTGACAGCAGCCAGAAGAGGCCATGAGACTATTCTGTGTGAGAAGAGTGATTCTCTGGGCGGTATTTTGAAATGTGAGCAGGGTATCGATTTCAAACATGAGATGTATGAGCTGGGTGTGACACTGGAGCGTCAGGCAAGACTGGAAGGTGTGGATATCCGCCTGAATACAGAAGTTACTCCGGAATATGCGGAAAGTGTACAGGCAGATGCTGTGATCCTGGCTGTGGGATCCACACCGATCGTACCGCCGATCCCGGGTATTGATGGGGATAACGTAGTTATCGTTAACAATTATTATAAAGAAAAAGAAAAAGTAAAGGGCGACGAAGTGATCGTTCTTGGCGGCGGTCTGGCAGGATGTGAGAGTGCCGTACATCTGGCAAGAGAAGGCAAGAAAGTACATCTGGTTGAGATGCGTGATGCGCTGGCACCGGATGCTAACATTCGTCATCGTCCGATCCTTCTGCAGGAGCTGAAAGATCAGAACGTCATCTGCCATATGGGTTACAGAGGCCTGAAAGTAACAGAAGAAGGCGTGATCTGCGAAGCCGAAGGTAAAGAGGTTCTGGTTCCCGGTACATCGGTGATCTGTGCGGTTGGTCAGCGCGCTTGCCGCGATGTGGCGGACACACTTCTGGATGCAGCTCCGATCGTAAAACAGGTTGGTGACTGCATTCGCCCGGCCAATATCTGCGCTGCGATCTATCAGGGATATCATGCAGCTCTGGATATTTAACACAAAATTGTTTAAATGATGTCTACCATATTTCCGGTGGGTATGCTATACTAAATATATATGCGGAGATTTGCCTTCGCGGAAATAAGGGGATGCTATGAAACTTTACGAGAAAACCGGTGACCACAAAGTGACCGGCCTCAAGGATGGTACGTGCGTATCCAAACAGGATGTGCGGGTTCATCTGATGGGGGAACTGGATGAATTGAACAGCCATATCGGTCTGGTGCGCAGTCTGACGCAGAACAAGGCTCTCTGGCAGGAGCTTCTGGAGATACAGAAGATACTGCTGGCTATTAAGCATGGTGTGGAAGAGCCTGAGGGAAGCCGCGTTAAGAGTGTGGCCAGTACACAGGTAAAGGATCTGGAGGCAAAGATCGGATATCTGGAGAGACAGCTGCCGCAGACAGAAGGGGAGATTCTGCCGGGCGGATGCTTCTATTCCGCACAGTTTGATATAGCCAGAAATGTGGCAAGAAGGTGCGAACGCCGTTTTGCGGAGGTGGCAGCCCGCTATCCCATGGATGAGCTGGCGGCAGCTTTTTTGAATCGTCTGTCAGATTATCTGTATATTCAGGCACGGTTTGCAGATGCTGCGCATCAGGGACTCAGCCTGGAGCAGCAGATTGCTATACAGGTGGAGAACAGACCGGCCGCAGCACCAGTGGCAGTTTCTGCAGCTGAACAGAAACAGGAGACACCAGATGAGCCTGTAGTGGAGAAGATTCCGGCATTGTGTAAAGACCGTGTGACGAACCGGGTAAAGAAATTCAGCGCCAGGTTCAATAATTCTTACGGCACATTTTATACTGTCTGTGTTCTTAATGCTGACGGCGAGCTTCTGGCTACCAATTCGCTGGCCCGTCATTCTGTTCAGGTACACGGCGCCATGGCAGCGGCCAAAGAAGCATTGCACAGATGTAAGGTGCAGGGCGAGAAAGCAGCCGGTGTGATGAAAAACGGCGCGGCACTGTATGAGAACGGTTATCTGGTAGGCGCTGTAGGCATTTACGGCGGCAACGAAAAAATGAACAATGAAAAAGCACAGCTGGCCATGGAGATGCTTAAGGGCGCTGTGCAGAGATAAGGCTATATACAACAGGCGCTGCAAAGACAGACGTGTCATCGTTTGGTTTGCAGCGCTTTTTATATACCTTTTTGTGGATATGCGCAGGAATCATGGCTCTGAGAAGGGGGCAAGGTGTGTTTTGTCATTAATTCTATGTTTTCCGTTTCCTTCTGATGATATTGTAAATATTGAGGCGACAAAATGGCGAAATAGAAAAACATAAAATATACAAACATAATGAACTTGTGCAAAAGTGCTTAAAACAAGACAATTAAATAAAGATTTTGGTATAATATGCCCATGAACAATTTCGTAGAGGAGGCAAATGTTATGTTGACACCAAAAGAAAATCTGTTAGAGGCGCTTAAATTTGACAAAGGCCGTCCGGAATGTTTGCCCAATGACTGGACAATGTGCAGGGGCATTGCGGGGGACCCGATCTTTAAACTGGTGAGAGGTAATCGTGTGCGTGGTACCGAGTCTTTTGACCAGTGGGGAACCAAAATTCTGTTCCCGGAGGATGCACCGGCAGCAGTTCCGTACGTTACCCCTGAGAATCAGGTAATCAAAGACATTACTGAGTGGAAGAAATATGTGAAAGCTCCGGATCTTAGAGCTAAATGTTCCGAAGGCTGGGAAACGGCCATCGAGAATGTAAAGAAGATCGATCATGACAAACACGTTTCTATGGTGATCATGGGAACCGGTATCTTCGAACAGCTGCACATGCTGATGACATTTGAAGATACACTGATGAATATGCTTCTTGAACCGGAAGCCATGCAGGATCTGATCGATTATATCTGTGAATATCGTCTGACATATATGCAGATGATCGTTGAGAATCTGCATCCGGATATGATCGTTTCTCATGATGACTGGGGTTCACGTTCCAATCTGTTCTTCTCCCTGGATACCTGGAGAGAGCTGTTTAAAGAGCCCTATAAGAAGCTGTATGACTACCTGCATTCCGAGAATGTGATCGTTATGCATCATGGCGATTCTTATATGGAGCCGTTAGTAGAGGATATGGCAGACATCGGTGTAGATATCTGGCAGGGTGTGCTTAATACCAACAATATCGCCGCAATTTCCGAGAAGGTCGGAGACAGAATGCTTCTGATGGGCGGTGTTGATTCTGTTATTGACCGAGTGGATGCTACAGAGGAAGAAATCCGCAAAGAGACAAGAAGAGCTTTGGATGAGTACGGTAAACTTAAAGGTTTCTGGCCGGGAATTACATATGGCGGCCCCGGAACCATTTATCCGGAAGTTGGCGCAACAATTATTGACGAGATCAACAAATACAATATGGAACATTACGGAGTGGCTATTTATTAAGCAAAGGTCATTGATGCTTTGTAATTAAAATCGGCGGAGGGTGAGATGTGACCCTCCGCGTTTGGGTTAAAGGCAAAAAAAGAGGAGGGGGATTTATGAAGTCAGAAAGCTCAGGCGCTGTTGTTAAAGCGACACCGAGACAACTGGCAGGTATTGTGGCAGCAGTGATCGTTTTGATCGGCATGCATTTTGTGCCGACGACGGAGATGATGCCGTTGGCAGCCAGAAACACACTGGGGGTTCTCATTGCCGTTATTATTCTGCTGGTATGTGAGACGTTTCCGTTTGGTATCACCTGCCTGACAGCGATATCACTCCTGTATTTTTTTAAGTGTACCGGTTCGGTTCCGGAGGCACTGACAGGATTTACAAACGCAACACTGTTTTTTGTACTGGCTTCTTTTGGTATATCCGAGGCGTTGACAGCGGTGCCTGTATCTACCAGACTGTTGTTGGTATTGATGAAAAAATTCGGTCAGAATACAAATCGGCTGCTTTTTGCCGTTATGATGGTGACGGCGGTTTTATCTTCCGTTATTTCCAATGTGGCAGCGGCTGCTGTATTCATTCCGATCGTTCAGAAGTTTCTTGAGGTGTATGATGACGAGGAGGAAAGAAAACGTACCGGTCGGGCATTTATGATCGCGCTTCCTATCGCAAGTATGATTGGCGGCATGATGACACCGGCAGGGTCCTCCATCAATATGCTGGCGATCAGCATGCTGGAAAAATATGCGGGTACGACAATAACCTTTGTCCAGTGGATGTGTCTGGGCATCCCGCTGACGGTTATACTGCTTCCGGTTGCATGGATGCTTTTCATAAAGATCTATAAACCGGCACCTTTGTCGCAGCAGAAAATCTCCAGTTATCTGGATGAAGAAAATAAAATACTTCCACCGAAGATGACGGTAAAAGAAAAATATGTTCTTTTCATTCTGCTGATCATGCTTGTACTCTGGATCTTAAGCTCCTGGATATCTGTATTGCAGATCACAGCAGTTGCGCTGATCGGTCTGATGCTTTATTTTGTGCCCGGGAAAATGCGTATCCTTAACTGGAAACAGTTTCAGCACTGTGTCAGCCTGGAAGCTTTCATTCTCATGGGTACGATGATCTCCATCGGAAATGTCATTACAGCAAGCGGCTTAAGTGAATGGCTTGGAAACGTTCTGTTTCCGGCAAACTTTGCGGCATCCGGCCTGCTGGCAATTGGATTTGTGTGTCTTCTGACATTTGTATTGCTGGTGATCATTCCTGTGGCACCGGCACTTGTGGCCATGCTTTCCGGTCCGTTGGTGGCCTTCTGCGTCAGAATCGGTGTATCACCGGCACTTGCCATGGCAGCATTTGGTCTGTGCGCGGCAAACTGCTATCTGCTTCCACTGGATACTGTTCCGTTGATGACATACGCGACAGGCTATTACAAGATGTTCGACATGCCAAAGGCTACCGTATGGATCCAGCTGGCAATGATCGTAATCTGTTCATTGTGGCTCATGCTTATGGGAACTGTACTTGGACTTTGATGAGTATATTTCAATAGAAAAGGGTCTGTTACCGGCAGGCATCCCCCTGGTATATATGCAAACTCAGCGCGACTTTAGCGAGCACGACTCCGAGACTACAGGCTCGGAGCGAGCGCAGTAGGAGCA
>JAEDOO010000122.1 GCA_016301965.1 Lachnospiraceae bacterium
TACGGGATATCGTTGTCACGACGGTATACGTTTGCACGCGGGTTATCCCAGGAACGGAATACGGCTTTAACAGCACCCATCAGCTGTTCCTTCGGATCATCCGGGAAATCGGAACCGATTTTCTCTTTGTATTCAGCTTTGAACTGACCAGCCAGCTCTTTCAGATCTTCAGCGGTAAGTTCAACGTCGAAAGTAACACCTTTTTTAGCTTTCATCTCATCGATGAGCTCTTCAAAGTATTTCTTACCTACTTCCATAACTACATCAGAGTACATCTGGATAAATCTTCTGTAGCAGTCCCAAGCCCAACGCGGATTGCCGGACTTTTTAGCAATTGTTTCAACAACTGTTTCGTTCAGACCAAGGTTCAGGATAGTATCCATCATACCCGGCATGGAAGCGCGGGCACCGGAACGAACGGAAACAAGCAGCGGATTCTCGCTGTCACCGAATTTTTTGCCGGTGATCTCTTCCATCTTTACGATGTACTCATTGATCTGACCCTGAATCTCGTCGTTGATCTCTCTGCCATCCTCGTAGTACTGAGTACAAGCTTCAGTTGTAATGGTAAAGCCCTGCGGTACCGGAAGACCAAGGCTGGTCATCTCGGCAAGGTTAGCACCTTTTCCACCAAGGAGCTCACGCATGTTGGCATTACCTTCACTGAATAAGTAAACCCACTTTCTTGCCATTAAAACATTCCTCCTATAAAGTAAATTATCAGGCCCATGCTGCCGAAGGCGCACAGACTCCCTGACATTCATAATTAGACACATATATTTTACCATAAATAGGGTTGCCGTCAAGTAAATAATCTCAATCCGGAAATTTCTCGTGCATAAAAAATCAAACAAAATTTCAGCATGTTTTTATGGAAAATATACATGCGTACACAAAAAAGGTCAACTTGATCTTTTTCTTATATGCATAGAAATAAAAAATGGTTCACTGGACTATTTTTTGATATGTATGGTAATAAAAACAGCTGCAAAATCACTGTCTTTGCTGTTTTTCAGTATTATCGTTTCAAAACCATATGATGCGGAATACCGTCCACATAATATGGCACATAATTTCCGGCAATCAACGGTCTTGCGTAAGCACTGTAGGCCGGTGTCACATCCAGCCCGTCCTCTGTGATCCATTCCACAGGCACCTTTCGCTCCACATTGGCCACACCGTGTACATCCGCCAGACCATAGCTCACCTGATACGGATCTCTCTCCGGCACCTGGATCGTCACCACCTTGCCAGTCTCACCGGCCACGGCCTTCTTACAGGCATAGGCTCCCACGTCAAATGCTTCACGGATATCGATGATGGAAGCCGTGTGGGTAGCCGCTCTCTGCAGCGTGGAAAACTCAATATTTCTCACTTTATAATTAGATTCCTGCATCAGCTTGTTAGCCAGAAGCTCACCGCAGCCGGAAAGCATCTTATGGCCGAAAGCATCCAGTTTGGCATTCTCCTGCTCCATCTCACAGACAAAGGTACCATCCGCAAAATGAATACCCTCAGAGACCGCTGCCACGATAGAATGCTTCACCTTTGCCAGCTCATGGATCTTCTGATAAAAAGCATCCATATCAAAATCCACCTCCGGCAGACAGATAATATCTGGTCCACAGCAGTCATCACCTCTGGAAAGAGAGGATGCCGCTGTCAGCCAACCTGCGTGGCGCCCCATGATCTCGATGATCACTACAGAGGGGATCGGACTGTCGTAGCACTCATTGTCTCTGATGATCTCTTTTACAGATGTTCCGATATATTTTGCGGCAGAACCGTATCCCGGTGTATGGTCCATGATCGGCAGATCGTTATCGATGGTCTTTGGTATGCCCATAAATCTCTGCGGTTTATTGTGCTGTGCTGCATAGTCCGACAGCATTTTTACCGTGTCCATGGAATCATTTCCGCCGATGTACAGAAAATACTCGATATCGTATTTCTCCAGAATCGCAAATATTTTTTCGTACATCTGAGGATCTTTTTCTATGGACGGCAGCTTAAAACGGCAGGAGCCCAGGAAAGCTGACGGAGTTCTCTTTAAGAACTCGATATCCTCTCTTGTTTTAATGTATTCTTCTCCCAGGTCGATCAGATCCTCTTTTAAAAATCCCTGAATGCCGTAATGCATACCGTAGATTTTCGGAATGCCCATCTGCTTTGCCGCATGGATCGCCCCGGCAAGACTGGAATTAATTACTGCGGTGGGACCGCCGGACTGTCCGATAACTATATTTCCCATGACCATTTGCTCCTTTTTGCATTTTGCATATTTGTGACACAATTTCCTGTCCAGGAAATTTTTCGTGCCATCTTAGTTTTTCTTATACCCTGTATTATAGGGGAAAGGAAGGAAATAATCCATCCCATTTCTTGCCTTTTTCATTTTTCAGGCATATACTGTTAGCATATACATTCCTGTAAAAAGAGGTATTTTCATGAAAGCAGAAGAACGTCAGCAGATGCTGGCCAATGCACCCATTCCCGGACTTGTCACCCGGCTGTCCATACCAACGATCATCAGTATGCTGGTGACTTCCCTTTACAATATGGCTGACACCTTTTTTGTCGGACAGATCAGTACCAGCGCCACCGCAGCTGTCGGTGTCGTATTCCCACTGATGGCTATCATCCAGGCTTTTGGATTTTTCTATGGCCACGGTTCCGGAAATACGATCTCCAGAAAGCTTGGTGCCGGCCAGACAGAGGAAGCAAGACAGCTTTCTTCCTGTGGGTATTATCTCGCACTCTTTACCGGAATTTTGTTTGGCACGATTTGCTTTTTGTTTGTTCAGCCACTTTCCAGAGTTCTCGGCTCTACAGATACGATCTTACCGTACACAATCTCCTATATGAGTATCATTGTGCTGGGTGCTCCTGCTGTAATGGGATCCTTTGTACTGAACAACCAGCTTCGCTTTCAGGGATTCGCGCTGTACTCCATGATCGGCATGACCTTTGGCGGTATTCTCAATATCTTTCTTGATCCGCTTCTGATCTTTTCTTTTGAAATGGGTATCACCGGTGCCGCGGTAGCTACAGTATTCAGCCAGACGCTGTCCATGCTGCTTCTGCTGCTTTTATGCCGACGCTGTCAGGCACTCCCTCATCGACTCAGTGACCTGAAATACCTTGGCAGTACCATCGCTCCCATTTGCGGCGGAGGTTTTCCGTCCCTGTGCCGTCAGGGTCTGGCCAGTATCTCTACCATCGCTTTAAATCTGGCTGCAAAACCCTATGGTGACGCTGCCATCGCTGCAATGTCGATCGTAACGAGGATCATGATGTTTGCCAACTCCGCCACCATTGGCTTCGGTCAGGGTTTCCAGCCCATCTGTGGTTTCAACTACGGTGCCGGCAACAAAAAACGGGTTCTGGAGGCTTTCTGGTTCTGCATGAAACTCATTACCTCAGTATTGCTGGCAGCCGCAGTAGCAGGCTTTATCTTCTCGCCCAACCTGGTGGCCGTCTTCAGAAGAAACGATCCTGACGTCATCCGCATCGGTGCCCTTGCTCTCAGATCACAGTGCATCACCCTGCCTCTTTGCGGCTGGATCATCCTCAACAACATGCTGTTTCAGACCATCGGCTACACTCTGCCCGCCAGCATCCTGGCCTCCTCCAGACAGGGTGTATGCTTTCTGCCTCTGATCCTGATCCTGCCTTTGATCTTTGGCATCACCGGAGTCCAGACCGCCCAGGCCGGAGCTGATATCTGCTCTTTTCTTCTGGCGCTGTACCTTCATAGGACTAAATTAAAGGATTTCTATCTCGCCGCTAAGCAATCATGATTTTATCGCTAAACAATTTTCGAAAACACGTAAAAATCGATGCCCCCAACACTACCACACGGTAATGAGAAGCATCGATTTTCCCACTTAACAATAAATCCGATGCCATTCTACAATGGCACATTTTACATCTCGTTCATATTTCGGAATAAATCTTTCCCAAAAACGATGAATCACTCTAAAAACGGTATTCCCGGAATCTCCGGATAACTCCCCATAGAAATCAGCAGCTGCAGACCAATCTCTCTGGCCGTCAATACTGCCTCCTTTACCGCAGAAGCGTCTCCCGTCACTGCCAGAATCACTTCATTGGAATGGCTGGTACCGATACTGGGCGTCATATAGCTGACTATTTCCACATCTGCAGATTTAAGCGCCCGATCCGCCATCACCAGACCAATGGCCGCCGGTGATCCGCACAGAAATCCAAAAGCCTGATGCATCGGCGCCTGAAATGCTTTGTGAAGCGCCTGCCCGGCACTGGCTGAATAGGCAAACTCCAGATGTCCAGCTTCGCTGATATAAAGCTCACCGGCATTTTTGTTGGTCAGCTCCAGCATCAGAGAAATGGCATGACGGGCTTCTTCCACATTTTCGGCACCGAGGACGATATAGTTACCGTGACCGCCCCAACCCTTGGTATCTCTGGGAAGATCAATGATCAACACCTCTGTGTTTGTCATCTTCACTGCCTCATCTGCCGCTGTGATCTGTCCTGCCGCACCGGTACGGGAACTGAATACTCCCAGCGCCCGGTACTTTTCGGGAATCCCCATCTGTTTATGCAGTTGTTCGTCCACACCGCCAATGACCAGTCCGATGGAATCCAGCACCGCTGTCCCCACAAACTCCGTCAGCTGACAGTTCATCGATATATCGTGTACATTTATCATGGTTTTCTACCTTACAAAATAATCTCTGAATAATAGTATTAGAATCGGCGTATCAGTGAAGGTACCGAACAGATACAATTCGGCATAAACATCATGCATTAACTCAACTGTATTTTCACCACAAAACAGGTGAATACAGGATATACGAATACATGTAAATCAGAATCGCTATGTCACGTTCAGTATAACATTTCACCAGCCTCATGAAAAGGATTTTTTCTCAGTTCTCCGTATCGCATATAGAAGAATCATTGTTACCGTTCACACAGCTGCCATACACTTGCTGTATGGCGGTGTAAGAAAGTGATTCATGTGTTCGGCGTCAATATATCAGAGACTTAGTTTTCGCCATAGCCGGTAAATTCTGTGACGGATTGATCTCCTAATCGACATTATTTTTATCAAAAAGCCCGTCTCTGGTAATATTCTGGGCCCATTTTCCACTTTTATAACGCCGGATCACCCATGGCCATTTTACAAATTCATCTGTACAGAGCAGGAAATACACCCACATCACCGGCAGTTTAAAGACAAAAGCCGCCAGAAATCCCAGGGGCACTGCATAGCACCACATATC
>JAEDOO010000123.1 GCA_016301965.1 Lachnospiraceae bacterium
GCAGCCAGAATACCTGCATTGGCACCGCCATTGATCGCAACTGTAGCTACCGGAATACCGGACGGCATCTGTACGATAGAATACAGAGAATCTCTTCCGCCAAGGGACGTCGTATGCATCGGAATACCAATCACCGGCATCGGGAAAAGTGCCGCACACATACCCGGCAGATGTGCTGCCATACCTGCGCCTGCAATGATCACCTTAATGCCTCTCTCCTCTGCTGTCTTTGCCCAGTCAAAGAAAATATCCGGCTCACGATGCGCAGAAATGATCTTCATTTCATAGTCTATTCCAAATCTGTCCAGAATCTCTGCAGCTTTCGCCATCACCGGCATATCAGAATCACTGCCCATAACAATACCAACTTTTGCCATGTTAAATAACCTCTCCTTCTTATAAGATAAGCTAATGAATAAGTTACTAAGATAATCAATTCTTATCGTCATTGTACCGATTCCCATACCCAATGTCAATATCCCATTGCGCACAGTGTCCCAAAAAATACATTATTTTTCCAAAAGAAACAATAATTTAAAGCAGCTGCCGGATGACGTCGTTTTCCCGACATTCAATACCATTTGCAGCACTTCTCCAAATGTATTTCTAATCCTCCAAAAGTATCACCCAAAGCCGTAAACAGCAGCAGCCATGGGTCTGTCCGTCATATATCTGCGCATTTTAAGCGACTTTTCGAGCACGCAGGCCGAGACTACAGGCTCGGCGCGCGCGCAGGCGGAGCGCAAAATGCGCAGATATATGGCGGGCAGACCCATGGCTGCTGCGTCCCAATCACATCATTCTATCCATCTCATCCAATGGAATATTCAGTTCTTCCGTCCCCGGCAGCACAAAACGTCCATCCCGAATGATCTCCGTCATCCAGCCATCCCGGTCCTCCACAGCCAGAAGCCCCAGCTCATCATAAGGAATCGTAATGTCCGTATGACAGTTCAGATACGCCTTCGACGGATCCTTCTTTCTAAGCAGAGAAACCTCATTGTCCCGGGCCACGATCTCCTTACCGTTCGGATTATAGACCGGCACATCCTCCGCCCAGCTGTAACAGGTGTCACCAACAGCAAAATGCGGACCTGTTTTCTCGGCGATCAGGATCGGCATTTTCGCCTCTATCCCAAACCGACGGGCCATCTTATATGCTGTCGTATTCGTACCGATGGCAAATTCACCCAAAGGAAGAGTCTCATGATCAAACAGAAGATTATGCAGAATAAAATCTTTATTCTCCTTCTCATCCGCAAAATTTTTACAGCTGTAAGAAGCGATGCGTCCATCTTTAAACGTAAGCTCCAGGTCTTTGTAATACAGACCTTCCAGAAAAACACCGGTCACATGAAGCACGCCATCCGTTCCCGACAACACCGGCGAAGTAAAGACTTCTCCCACCGGGATATTTACATCCGCCACACAGTTTTCAAAAATCGTCTGTTTATCCGGATCAGACAGGGGATGCAGACTGATCCACAGATCCGTGTGATTATCACCACTTCCCAGCACATGCACTCTGCGTCCTTTATCCAGCGTATCGATCATGGTCTGCTGGATTCTCTCATACAGCGTATAATCCAGCGTATTCACCTTTACCGTCTCCGCGAAAATGTCAGTAAACTGTTTTCCGATCTCCGGTACCGGATAGGCAATGATCGTAAAGCTGCGCTGATCTCCACGGATATACCGATTGGTGATCTGGCTCAGCTCATTCTGCATATGCGTGGTCAGCTTCTGCTGCTTTTTCGAATAGCTCAGGCATTCCGGCTTGTTTACAGGTGTAAATGTCTTTTCGCCAAAAGTCTCCTGACACGCAGGCCCGGCATAGACATAGGCGAGTTCCTTAACCTTCTCAAAAGCCGTCTGTGTTACTCTCAGTTTACGGCTGACAAAATCCTCATTGAGAAAAAGAGCATCATCCATACGATGATCATACTCATACTGCGGATTTGCCTGTGTGCCCGTGAAACCGATCCTGTGCATCTGTCTGCGGCTGACAGCATGCTGAGCATAGCGAAACATAGTGGGCTTAAGTCCCATTTTTTCAAACTGCTTCACAGCAGCCCGGATCATCCGCTCAAAACCAATAGTATAACGGATCTCCACTGTTTTCTTCTTCGACAGATCGATACCGGCATGCACAAAGCCCAGTCGATAGCCCTCCGTGTACGTATGAGCCATGGCTCCGATCTGCTCCTCGGAAAGGCTGTTCAGATATGCGGCCACTCCTGTTTCGTTCTCTGTAATATATTCACCATAGCGATACAGATAAGACAAGTCAGAAAGATCTGACGACATAACAATGTCTGTGGCAAAAGAACGGGAAGGATCCACCTGCTCAGCGATCCGGTCTGCCACCATTCTTTCACTGTAATCACTGAAAAACCAGTACAGAATGTCCCTGATCTCCGCAGCCTTCGGTTCTTCTCCATCGGTAAAGCAGCTGTATACCTCAGAAAATAACTCACACAGTATGGTCAGATCCCAGATTTTCTTCTCATAAGCAAAAGCAATGCAGTGACGAATCTCTGCGTACAGCATGGACAGATACTGCCCCATTTCTTTTCCAAAAGAATGCACGGCATAAGCCGGATTTCCATAACTTTTTTCATACTGTTCCGGCAGAATATCCGCATACAGACGTGTGTTTCTCTCTTCCAACTGTCTTAAAGACAGTCCCTGTCCCGGCACCTGCTCCCCGGCGATGGGCAGCACTTCTGTCAGAAATGACGCACAGCCGGCAAAATAGTCTCTGTACTTCTCGGGAGCCATCGTCTCGTCGGGAATCTGGGCTATACGCTCCGCCACCGGGCGAAGTCTTTCTACGATCAACTCACTATCATGCATCTCGCAAATTTCCTTTCCTGACATTTTCTTCTATTATATCGGCGATCACCTGTCCCATCAGCTGAGAACCTTCTTTTGATATCTCATTTCTTTTTTCTACCTGGGACCGGGCCACATTATGCGCTCTCCAGTCGCCGCCCTGATTCGCATTGTTCAGTGACAGGGGTTGATAATTGTCCAGCATTCTGGCAAACTTCGCTTCAGGAGATTTTTTCTCTTCAAATTCCTCCCAGATAGCACGAAATTCCTGCTCCTGATCTTCTGGAAGCATACCAAAGATCTTGTCTGCTGCTGCCAGCTCACGTTCACGCTGAGATTCCTTTCCCGTCTCATCATAAGCGTAGGTATCCCCCGCATAGATCTCTACTAAATCATGCATCAGCACCATCTTCATGACCCGAAGCACATCAACGGGTTCATTGGCATATTCCTGCAGCACAAAAGCCATTATGGCCATATGCCAGGCATGCTCTGCATCGTTTTCCCGGCGGGATCCTCCAAGAATATGCGTCTGACGATAGATTTCCTTTTCCTTGTCAATTTCCAGCAAAAAATCGAGCTGTTTTCTCAATCTGTCATCCATGAAATTATCTCACTCCCTTTTAATTAATTCCGGCAAGATACAGACCGATCCACAGCACTGCCAGAAGTCCGTTAGTCACTGTGCCGAATATACCAAAGCCATGACTTGTATCTCTGTCACGAAGAGAATTCAGTCCGATCAGAAAACCGGCCAGAGACAAAAGCGTCGCAGAAAGACCCACAATACCAGATGTCTTCTCACTGATTCCAAAATAAACAGAGCAAAAAGAGAGCAGCATAAGGACAGCAGACAGACTGGCATATACCACCGAAGCCTTTGCGTCCCCGGACTCCTTTCTGGCAGCAAAATCGTATTTATATCTTTTTCTTCTCATGTATTTTTCTCCTCATTACTCTGCAGACCACATTGATCAGATACCCAAGAACAGCACCACAGGTATTCAAAAAGATGTCGTCCACGTCAAAAGCTCCGACTCTGTTGACCAACTGCAGAATTTCTACTTCACAGGTAAGTAAAAATCCAGAAAATATGACCAAAAATCCGTGTTTGCGAAATATCGGATACATATTCGGCAGAAAAAAACCAAAGGGCATGAAGCAGACGATATTGCCAACCAGATTGGTCAGCACCGCTGCCATGCCCAGTTTTTCCCGGTAGGTCCAGAATCGGCTGATTTCTCTGAACAGCTGCAGATTGTATCGATATTCCACGACATCTGTCCGCCCGTAATATTCGGAAAAAAACAACACATGCATCAGAAGTGCCAGATAGATCCAGAAAAGAATCCGGCTAGCCAGCTCGATGCGTCGTTTCATCCTGCTATTCACACTAAAGCCTCCTTAAAGCTCAGATTTTGTCTCTGCGGCTCAGAAGCTTTCCACCATTGGCAATGAGAAGGATTCCTGTAACAAGACCTGTTGCCAACGAAATGATCCCTACCGTAATATTTAATGCTCCGGCGCCGGTAAGAGTACTGTAAACTCTGTCTTTCATGGTCTGTCTCCTTTACTTTCTGGCTCCATACTGTTCATAGTATGCATCGATAGCTGCTTTTAATGTATCATCGATCAGGATTTTTCCCTGACATTCTTTATTATACAGACGCTCCACAACTTCAGCCATGGTAACAATAGCGTTGGTCTCAAAACCATAAAGATCCTTTACTTCGTCCAAAGCACATTTTACACCGCCTTTGCCGACTTCCATACGGTCCAGGGAAACCATCAGACCTACGATGGTCACATCAGCGGCCCCGCGAACCTTCGGTACTGTCTCTTCCATGGATTTTCCGGAAGTGGTAACATCCTCGATCATGACTACGCGATCGCCATCCTGCAGTTTGCTTCCCAGAAAGCTTCCTTTGTCAGCGCCGTGGTCTTTCTCCTCTTTTCGGTCAGAGCAGTAACGGATTTCCTTGCCATAAAGTTCGCTGTAGGCAATAGCGGTAACTACGCTGAGCGGAATGCCTTTGTAAGCCGGTCCAAACAGTACGTCGAAATCATCGCCGTATTTATCATGGATGGCTTTGGCATAAAATTCACCGAGACGTTTCAGCTGGGATCCGGTCACATAACCGCCTGCATTCATAAAAAACGGTGATTTGCGTCCGCTCTTTAACGTGAAATCACCAAATTTGAGCACGTTGCTCTCCACCATAAAATCTATAAAGTCGCTTTTATACTGTTCCATGGATATATTCCTCCTGATTATCATACTCTGTGCAGATTTTACCATACCGAAGATAAAATAACAACACCCCTCAACGGGGATATGGACAAATTTGAGAGGCTTCTGTTTTTTGCGGCTGCACGTATGCTGTTGGAGATATTTAATGTGGAGTAGAGAGGACGGACGAAAAACAGCC